>CAZGZM010000005.1:0-23955 GCA_964529955.1 uncultured Thermotogaceae bacterium | reverse complement strand
AGAATATCATCCCAGACTGGGAAAAAGGTAATTACCAGACCGAATGTGAAGAAAAGATCAAAAATAAGATCAAGAACTAACTGAGCTTTTCTTGAGAACTTCTCATAAATAACATTGAATCTTATATGAGCTCCAAATCTTCTTGCAAGGGGTGCCCCTAAAAAAATCACCCATATAAAGGCGTATTGAGATATTTCAAATAATTCAGGAGAAGGATAGTTGAAGACATATCTCAAAATAACCTGAAAAAACAGAGAGAGAAATAAAAGTGCAAGAAAAACTGGTGCAATATTGTATTCAATTATATTTAATATAAAAACTCCGATTTTTTTAAAAGCTTTATACATTATTAACCCCCAAAGAAAATGGAAAGACCTCTCTTTAAGAGATCTTTCCAAAAATATATTAACTATTCATAAGGATAGGATTGAATGAATTCATACATTCCTTCTCCCCATTTTTTGTTGAATTCATCCTTGGAATAGTATTCAGCAGCATTCTTCATGAAGGCTTCCTTATCAGGAACAACAACTTCCATATTGTATTCGGACATGAACTGATCGAGAAGATTAGCTTCCTGTTCCAGGACCATTGCATTCATGTAGTATCTTGCCACAACTAATGCTCTTTCAATATATGTTTTGTAATCATCAGGAAGACTCTGCCAGAATTTTTCACTTATTACAGGATTTATCATTCCCAAAGAATGATCTGTTAAAACAATGTACTTAGTAACTTCAACAAACTTAGCTGCTAAATCTGTTGGAAGAGGATTATCCTGTCCATCTATGGTTCCAGATCGCAATGCGAGATACACTTCTCCAAAACCAAGAGGAGTTGGATTTGCACCAAGAGCTTTACCCATATTCAAGAAAGCTTCGTTGTTAGGCATTCGTATCTTCATACCCTTTAGATCCTCAGGTTTGTAAACAGGACCGGCTTTTGCAGTTGTATTAAGTTCTCTTGTTCCTAAATACCATGTGTCTAGAACACGCATATTTGTCTTTTCTGCTAATGAATCAAACCATTCCTGAACCATTGGACTTTGCATTACTGAATACATGTGGTCGAGATCTCTAAAAATATATGCTGAGTTTAAAACACCCATCTCAGGCATACCGCCAAGGTCTGCAAACCAAGAAGGAGCACCGTCGCCAGCCATTTCAAGATCTCCACGCATTACAGAAAGCAATGATGTCTGCTGGTCACCAAGCTGTCCGGAATGAAAAACCTTAACTTCGATAGCTCCTCCACTCAACTTTCCGACAATCTCTGCGAATTTTTCCATTGCCATTACCTGTGGTTGAGTTGGAGAAGCGACAGTATTGAATCTAATAGTATATTCTGCTGCAAAAATGACAGTTACTAACAAAATTAAACATAGAACTAACAAGATTCTTTTCATAAAAATACCTCCCTTTTAAAATTAGTACAGACTATATTTTCCCAATTTTTTTCAGAGCCTTCTTTAATACTTCTATTTCATCGCCCTGTAGTTCAGCCAGAGGAGGTCTTACCCTCGCAACATCGAGCCCAGAGTGTAATGAGAAAGCCTTCTTGACACCTGGTAATGGATTGACAAATCGGCCATTTCTTCCAAAGAATGCCTTGAAAAGACTATAAAGATCTTTAAAAATTTTCGTAGATTCTTCAGTGTTTCCTGAAATATAGAGGTCAATCATTTTTCTCATTATGTCTCCAATAACGTGTGAACCTCCACTGATAACTCCTACTCCACCCTGACTAAGAATAGATAAAACCATGAGATCATCCCCAGAATAAACCGTTATTTCACCGTTTGTAACATTCAAATATGCCGAAGCCTGTAAAGGATTCAATCCAGCTTCATCCTTTACTCCGACAATATTATCTATCTTTGCAAGTTCCTTTAAAGAAGAAGGTTCCATATTAGTTCCTGTGAATAGAGGAATATTGTAAACCATAATAGGAAGAGAAGTGTTCTTAGCAACTTGAGTAAAATGATTGATAACTCCGTCCTGAGTAGGATGACAAAAATAAGGAACGATTACCATAGCGGCATCATAACCCATTTTCTCCGCTTCCTTTGTCAGCCTTACAGTTTCAACAGTATTAGAGCTTCCCGTTCCCGCGATAAGAGGAACCTCATTTCCCACTTCTTCCTTAACCTTAGCAAATAACTCAACCTTTTCTTCAAAAGACATAGAATAAAATTCACCATTAGTACCAGCCAATATTAAAGAATCACAGTAATTGTTATCGATGAGAAATCTTGCGATTTGTTTTGTTTTTTCATAATCGATATCATAATTTTCTTTAAAAGCTGTACTCATTGGAATTAATATTCTCCCGAATTTTTTCAATACATCCATAGTATTTCCTCCTTATTATATTTCAATTAATGAAATGATATTTTGATTAATAAAATTATATAATAAAAAAAGAAAATATAAAAATCCAATAATTCTCGATTAAATGACATTAAAGATGATTAGAGATAAATAAAGCCAATAAAATGAAAAATTGAAAGATATGAACAAATAAAAAAGTCCTCAAATCGAGGACAAAATAAAAGGTTAGCATAAAAAAACTGTATTTTTATTCGGGTTCTGTATTTATCATCATTTACTTTCGTATTCAAAGATTTTAGCAAAAAATTCGGCGCCAACTATTGATGAATATGGATAAGAATCAGCTTTTTGAATTTTTACTTTTTCATTTTTATTAAATCTGTAATAATTAGTCCACTCATTTAAAAATTTAAGAATTTTTTGGCTGTATTTCATTAATCCTCCTCCCAATCTGAAATTATTCAAATCGAGTAAGCCGGAAAAAATTGATAAAAGTTGAGCTAATTTTTTAAATGATTCTTCAAGTTCTTTTTGTATAAATACATCTTCGTTTGTAAATATATCTGATAATATTCTTAATTCACTCATGTTTTCTGGATAATATTTTTTGAAATCTCTATATAAACCTTTACCTGAGCAGTATTCTTGAATACACCCTTTATTACCACAAACGCATTTTTTTCCTTCAGGCACAACAACCAAATGACCTATCTCGGCTGAACAGAAATTTTCTCCTAAATAAAGCTTGTTATTTAAAACTAATCCTCCTCCAATTCCTGAACTCACTGTAATATACATTAGGTTTTTTAGTTCAGGATTTTCAAATTTCTCAGCTATAGCCCCTGCATTACAATCATTTATTAGAATAGTTTTGCAATTAAACTCTTTTTCAAAGACCTTTTTTAAGTTTAAATTAGACCATCCCAGGTTTGGTGCCTTTATAATCTCTCCATTGTTATTTACTGCACCTGGTGTACTTATAGATACAATTTTAAATTGTCTTTTTGAAACAAGCTTTTTTGATTCGATATAGATTCTTTTAACAAATTCTTCAGGATTAGAATAATCCAAATCTTTAGTAAAGAATCTTTTTTCAGAGAGAGTGGATTTTTTATTATCTTTAATTCTTATTAGTGTCTTAGTTCCGCCTATATCAATTATAAGATTCAATCCATCAGTAATAAAATTATTTATTTTTTGAATATACTCTTTATTTAAATTAATTTTCTCTATAGAAAAATTTTTCATAAATTCAAATTTATTATTTTCTTTATTCCTTCCTTTTGGATTTCATTTTTTATCTGTTGTATTTCGTTATCAGAAACAGAAGTTAATGGAAATCTCATATATCTTTTGGTTATTCCAAAACACTCGAGCATAGCTTTTATTCCAGAAACATTTGTGAAATTCTTCGAAATTTTCCTGATTTCTTTTGTATCTTCCTGATACCTTTCAGACATTTCTATTGAATTATCTTTAAATGAATCATAAATTTTTTTGACTGTTCCAGGAATGATATTTCCTATGGTTGAAATTGTACCCTTTGAACCATTTATAAGATAGTTGATAATTTCTCCATCTCCGCCAGAAAGATAAATTTTTTCTTTAATAAATGGCTTAATACTTTCATACCAGGGACCATTTTTTGAACTGTCCTTGATTCCAGCTATATTTTCAAACTTTAATATTTCTTTCATAGAATCCACTTCGATATTTCCATTGGTTATAGCTGGATTGTTATAAACAAAAACGGGAAAATAACTGTTTCTACTTATCATGCGATAAAAATTGAGAATCTGATCCTGGGAAATTTTATACAAGTAGGGTATTAAAGTAGAAACAGCAGAAATTCCATCTATTTCTTTTAAACAGTTTATATTTTTTAAAACTTTTTCAGTTGAAGAATCACTGACATTAACAATAATTGATCCACTGAATCTCTTAACTATGAATTTTACAAGTTCAATTCTTTCATCAAAGAATAAATGAGGGAATTCGGCTGTAGTTCCATTAACAAAAAGTCCATCAACTTTGTTCTTATTCATTAGATTAATCAATTTATCAAGTGATTTAAAATCTATAGATTCATCTTCGTTAAATGGTGTAATTAAAGCAATATAAACACCTTTATTTATATCTTTCATAATTCAATTTTTATTTCCTTAGCTATTTTTTCCAAAGTTTCCTTAAATTTCTTAGCATCGTGATTTTCATTTTTATACAAAGGAGCTTTTACATTACCAGCTTTTATTCCTCTTGCCTCAAGAGCTTGTTTTAAATAGAATATATTTCCTCCATTTCCAAGGAAAGTATTCATCTTTTTAATGTATTTTTGGTACTCCTTTGCTCCTTCTATATCATTATTTTTTATTGCGTTTTTAATTTCGACATAATATTCAGGGAATATTGCTGCAGGGCCAGATACGCAGCCAACTGCTCCGGCTATCAAACCATACATAAATACATAATCACAACCAACAACAACATCGATCTTATCTGAAAATTTTTCAACAATTTCAAGAACGAAAAGGAAATCTCCACTACTGTCCTTTATTCCCATGAGATTATCGTGATTTTCTATAAGTTTTTCAATATTAGAAACACTTATCCAATTTTTTGTCAGTTGAGGAATATTATACATATAAATTGGAAAATCCTTATGTTTGTTAAGAATTTCTGAGTAGAAATTATAGATTTCATCTTCGGAATTACTGAAAAAATATGGCAAAACAACAGCTGCAGCGTCTGCACCATTTTCTGAAGCATGAATAAGAAGATCATCAATGTCTTCCATTGTAGTCGCTCCGCAATGAGCCGTTATTTGAACTCTATTATTATTTGCCTTTATGAATCTTTCTAAAATTTTTTTTCTTTCTTCTATTGGAAGAATAACACCTTCCCCTGTAGTGCCGAGAACAAACATTCCATCGACTTTCTTTTCAACCAGAAAATCTACATATTTATCAATTGATTCATACTCAATTGAAGTTCCCTCTTCATTCATAGGAGTAACAGTCGCGACTCCCACTCCCCTTAATCTTCTTATATTATTCAAAAGAAAAACCTCCATTTGCTAATCTATCGCTAGCTTCTTTAAGAACTTCAGCGTCTTCAACTATTCCAACTCTAACCTTTCTGTTTCCGTTAATTCCGTATGCTGAACCTGGAACAGTTAGAATTCCATACTCGTGATAAAGTAACCCTGTGAATTCCCATGGATCTTTCATAGATTTTGGAATATCAACCCACATATACATTGCACCCTTAGGCATTGAAAAATTGATTCCAACGTTTTTAAATCCCTGAGCCAGAATATCTCTTCTTTCCTGATACATATTTCTCTGGGCAACATAAAAACATTCAGGAGTTTCTTCCAAAGCTGCTATAGAAGCCTTTTGAATAGGACAGAAAACATTTGAATCAATCTTAGATTTGTATAATTTTACAGCATCTATAATATCCTTTTCTCCCACAATAGCTCCTACTCTCCATCCTGCCATATTGTATGTTTTGGAAAATGCAAAGAATTCAAGTCCGTTGAATAAAGAAGCCCCGTCATTGAAGTAACTATAAACGTAACTGTCATCATAATATATTTCAGAATAAGCCAGATCGCTGAAAACCATAGTATTTGTCTCTTCACAAACCTTTCTTATCCTTTTATAAAAATCTAAAGATACATTATTTCCTGTTGGATTACAGGGGAAATTTAATATTAATATTTTAGGCTTATTAATTTTTAGTTTTTCTTCGATTTCTACGAATAATTCTTCTTCATTATAATTACTGTTATATGTTAAAACCTTTGAGCCTGTAAAATATGCCGCTTCAAAATATGTTGGATAACCTGGATCTGGAAGCAACACAGTATCTCCAGGATTTATCATTGCATGGAATGTGTTAAATATAACTTCTTTTATTCCAATTGTTATTAGAACATTTTCTAATTTGATATCTGCATTGAATCTTTTTTTATACCAGTCACAAATTGCCTGTTTGAATTCCGGTAAGCCATCCTGTGGCGGATAGGTGTGATATTTTTCATTGGCCAGGTTTTTTTTCATAGAATCAATAACCCATATAGGAGTTGGTTTGTTTGGAGCTCCTATGGATAAGTTGATTAATTTTTTGTATTTCGACTCTTCATGAACTAAATTTCTTATAAAACCAAATGCATCTGGAAGAAAAAAATTAAGTTTTGAACTTCTTGAAATCATGCTTGTTTTGTTCTCCTTTCTAATCTTTTAGATATTAAAATGAGTGGATAACATACAAGAACAAAATATCCACTAGCAATTGCGAAAGCAGTAAATGGTTCTAATGTTAACTGCATTACCTGTCTTGAAGTTCTTAAAACTTCAGCATAACCCACAAGTGAAATAATAGATGTATCTTTGATTGTCATTACGATTTGACCAATTATAGAAGGTATGGTCATTTTAATTACTTGAGGTAAAATTATTAAGCGCAATTTTTGAATATAAGAAAGTCCAAGGGCATCTGCACTTTCAAATTGACCTTTATCTATAGATAATAAACCACTTCTAAATATTTCAGAAAGATATGAAACTGCAGTAATAGATAAAACAATTACACCCGTTGTAAAAGCATCGAATTCAATACCAATATACGGGAGTATAAAAAACACTGCATAAACAATTAACAAAAAGGGTGATCCTCTAACAATTTCAACAACTATAAATAAAAACTGTGAGAGAACAGGTATCTTGTGAAATCTTGCTAATGCAATAAGCATACCTAAAACAACACCAATAAATAAAACAAAGGGTAAAAAAGCCAAGTTCAAAAGGAAGCCCTGACCTAATCTAGTAATCTGCTGTAATAATGATATTTCCTGCATAGAATCAAGCCCTCCTTAATTTCTTTTTCTCTTTATTACCAATTAATCTGCTAAGAGTACTCAAAATCAGATAAATCCCAAAGTACATAAGTAAAGGAATACCGAAGGCTTCAATCGGTTTATAAGTTCTTGCAGCAATTTTCCTTGCCATGTAAGTTAATTCTGGAATAACAAGAACTGCAGCTAAACTGGTATCCTTTATAAGATATGAGAATTGATTTATAAGTGGAGATATAACCCTCTTTAAAACCTGAGGGAATATAATGAGTCTCATTGTCTGAAACCAGCTCAAACCAAGAGCTTTTGAAGCTTCATGCTGTCCCTTGTCAATTGATTCTAGTCCACCTCTGAAAATTTCTGAAACATAAGCCCCTGTATTTAAACTGAATGCAATTGTAGCGCTTTGAAAAGATGGAAGAACTATACCTACTAAAGGTAAGCCGAAATGAATAAAGTATAACTGCACAAGCAAAGGAGTAGATCGAATAAAACCAGTATAGATATTTACTGGTATCTGAATATATTTCTTTTTGTGAGTTGAAATTGTACCAACCACTATACCTATAATAATAGATATTAATCCACTTATGAGAGCAATTTTTAAAGTTTCAAATAAAGCATTAATAAAATCTGGAATATATTGAGTTATAAGTCGAAAATCAATCATATAAAACTCCCTTAAAGAATCTTACTTAAAAATTCTTTGGTTCTCTCACTTGAAGGATTAATAAAAAATTCTTTAGTTGGAGTAAGTTCTACTATTCTTCCATCATCAAGAAATCCAATTTTATTTGAAACTTCTCTAGCAAAACCCATTTCATGAGTAACAATAATCATAGTCATTCCCTGTCTTGCTAAATCCTTCATTACTTCTAACACTTCCTTAATCATTTCCGGATCAAGAGCTGAAGTAGGTTCATCAAAAAGCATTAATTTTGGATCCATTGCAAGAGCTCTGGCGATTGCAACTCTTTGCTTTTGCCCCCCAGATAATTGTCCAGGATATGCTTCATATTTATCAGATAATCCCACTTTATCCAGTAAAACCTTTGCTTTATCATATGCTTCATTCTTATTTACTTTCTTGACATGAATAGGAGCAAGAGCAACGTTGTCAAGAACAGAAATATGAGGAAATAAATTAAAGTGCTGAAAAACCATTCCAGTATTTTTCCTTGCATAATATAAGTTCTTTTTATGTTTAATGTCCTTATCTAAAACTTCAATACTACCACTCTGATAAGTTTCAAGCATGTTTATACATCTTAATAATGTGCTTTTGCCGGCTCCACTAGGGCCACATAAAACCATAACGTCTTTTTTATAAACATCGAGATCAACATCTTTCAGTACATGTAATTTTCCAAAATGCTTGTTTATAGCTCTAATTTTAACTATGGCTTCCATCTTTTTTCAAAAACTCCTTTCTGATTTAAAAATAATGGGCTTTTCAGCCCATTACATTTATTCATTTACTGAATTAGTCGATAATTGGATTAGGAGTCCATTCCTTTCCAACATACTTTTCATAGATTGCTCCGTAATTACCATTGAGTTTTTCCCAATCTAAGAACCAGTTGAACCAGTAAACTAAAGAATCACTTTCCTGATCCTGTCTGAATGTTAATCCATATGTGTCTGGTCTTACGTATCCATCGAGAACCTTTAAGTTAGGATTTTTGTTTGAAACTTCAACAAGAATCATTTCATCATCCATAACACCATCGATTCTCTTAATGCCTAAATCAGTAACCCATTCAGCTAAACTTTCATATAATGAAGCGTCTTTTCCCCAGCTGTCTTCGATGAAATCAGCGTGAACTGAACCCATTGTAGCACCCATCTTAACTCCATCAGCTTTTAAATCTTTCCAGGATGTAAAATCGGAATCTGCTCTTGCTAAACAAACTATACCTGTTAAGAAATAAGGATTTGAGAATCTAACTGATTTGCATCTTGTTAGAGTCATAGACATATTTGCAGCTATCATATCTACCTTACTAGATAACAAAGAAGGAATCAAACTTTCCCATGCTAAATCTTTCCACTCTATTTCTACTCCAAGCTCTTGTGCAGCCAATTCCATAAGTTCTACAGTGAATCCTGTTGGAGTACCACTTGCATCTCTATACTGCATAGGAACAGCAGTCATATCAGTAGCAACAATAATCTTGCCTCTTTTTACGATTTCCTCAAGAGTACTTGCTGCGAAAACAACCATGCTAACTAACAGAACTAAAACCAACAAACATAAGATTTTTTTCATTTTTTCACCCCTTCATAAAAATTCGATATATACGAACATCGTTCTATATAATCGCACTTATATTATTTCAAATATAAAAATAGCATTCAAACGCTAAAATATGGGAATATGAGAGATTATTGATAATTATGACAAAAATAATCGCTATTTCTCTTAAAACAATCCTTTTTTAAAAAAAAATACATTTCCAGCGAAAAATATTTTTTATGATAGAATAAGTTAAAATATTTATTTAGGAGATATATATGGCAAACAATAAATCTTTCTACAAAATTAATGATATATTATCTTTATTTTTAAAGAAGAACAAATGGACTCTTACGAATATTTCAAAAGAATTAAAAATACCTAAATCTACTGTTTTCTCAATCTTAAACACTCTAATTGAAACCTCTTTTTTAGAAAAGGAAGATAATTATTATATGATAGGTATGAAGATTTTACGATTAAGTAATGTACTGAGATCAGAAGATAAAATAAGAAATGTTATAGTTCCAGAATTGAATCGACTTCAAGAGCAAGTTAACGAAACAATTAACTTAACAAGAATTTATGAAAAAAGAGCCATATACATTGAATGTCTCCACTCAAGTCATCCAATAAGACCTCAGTCTTCAATTGGAATAACAGCTCCGCTATACTGTACAGGAGTAGGAAAAGCCTTGCTTGCATTTCAGAATGACAAATATATAAAGGATTATCTGGATAAAATTAAACTAGAAAAACATACAGAAACAACTATTACAACTAAAGAGGGTCTTATCAAAGAGATAACCACAATAAGAGAAGAAGGATACTCAAATGACAGAAGTGAATACGAAGCTGGGGTAAGGTGTATATCAGTTCCTATAAAGGCAGAAGAAAATCGGGTAGAGTATGCTATAAGTATTGCTGGAATAATTGATAGAATGACCCCGGAATCAATAAATAAGTATCTTCCCCTTTTATTCAAAACCAAACAAGCGATTGAGAGTAAACTTAAGGATTTCTGGTACTGAGAATATATTTGCAAGTAATAAAATGTAGCACTGATTATTGACGAATAAACTTCGATTCATCAGATATGTTTTTCAGTTTGTTTTTAGAAAAAATTTAATGTTTATTTCGAATACTCAAGAATACTTTTTCAAAATGTTTTTAGCTCTTTTTATGAGGTTGTTCTTAATTCTTTTCGGTTCCAGAATCTCTAAAGCATTTCCAAATGAAAGCATGAAAGTATATAACCATTCGTCCTCCGGAGCATATATTTCAATTATGATATTTCCTTCAAAATCTAAAGTAATTTTTCCTTCATTTAAAAAGGACTCGTTAACTCTTGCTGACATATTTGGGTCAAATTTTAACTTCAATTTTTCCATTTTTCTGTTTTGATAAAGATTTCCTTCCCTCTCATACTCTTCGAAGGATTTATTTCTTTTAGTGAATATTTTTGGGGTTATCTCAGCATTTTCAATTCTTGAAAACCTGAATAATCTATAATCATTTCTCGTTAAGCAATAACCATAAATATACCAGGAAGTCCATTTGAAAACAACAGAAAGGGGTTCGATATTTCGAGTGCTCTTTTTATTCTCGCTGTTAATATAAGAGAAACTGACTGTCTTTTTCTCCTTAATTGCCCTTTCAAATAGATTAAATAATTTTCTGTTTCTGTTCCTGGAACCCAGACCACCAAAATCAATGTAAATAGATTCATTCAGTTCTTCATATTTGGAATCATCAGTAGAGAGTTTTTCAAGCAGAGGATAAAGCTTATTGAATTCAATTGAGCTTTGAATACCTTTAATTATTTTTCTTAAATAGATCTTCTCTTCCTCAGTAACAAATGTTTTATCAATTTTATAATCCTCCATGATCTTATATCCTCCCTTTGGACCATGGAGAGACATAATTGGAACACCGGAACTGGCTAAACTTTCCATATCTCTTTGAATCGTTCTGAGAGAAACCTCAAATTTTTCTGAAAGTTCATTAGCAGAAACAGTTTCCCTATTTAATAAATAAATTATAATAGCTACAAGTCTATCAGTTTTCATTCAAAACCTCTTTATATATTGCTTAATTATTTTTTTTCAAAGAATCTAAATTGCTTCTAAACATTTATTTTGCTAAATGCATAGAATATCAATTAAATTTTACACTCTTATATATGACATAATAATGTCTTATATATTTATTAATTATAAAAATAAACTTGTTCTTTTTTGAATTTTTTAGTTAAGTGGGAATTTTGGAATCCTTCTTATTGAAATACCTTTATCAAAGCGAAAGTAAATATTCAATAATTTTCTCTTCTGTTTTTTTTAACTAATATACCCTGATTTTTAAAAAAAATAGTTTTATTGGTTGTAAAAAAATCTTTTTCAAAATAATGTTCATTTATTTCCATCCTTCTAATCATTTAACCTCCCTTCAAATCATTTCAGATTAAAACCATGATTTCTTAAAATTAGATCACTTTTCATATTTTCCACACATACCTGCATTTCAAATGCTGATTTAATTCTTCTCTTTCTTCTTTGCATATCCTTACCTCCAATAAATTGAGCAGTACTCTGAAATATTTAAGAACCCTTTTCTTATTCAAAAACTATCTTCTAAATCCTGCGATAATCAGTATCCCAAAAGTTGCTCTAAATCCTTATAATAAAATAATACACTTCTATATATGACACCATTATGTCGTATATAAAATCAATAAAATTTATCCTTTAATTAAATTTCAATTTTTTCTTTTTCTTACTTCAATAACTATATTGAAGAAAAAACTCTCTAATCATGATTAATTTCCCTTAATTGCTTTTAGACAGTCTTATTCTGGTTTGACATCGTTTAAATGCATATGCAATACTATTTTGAATTACAGAATATTGATTCCACGAGGCGGAATTATGAAATATTTGGAAAAAGTGTTTGAAATATTAAAAATAGTATCTAAAAGTGCTGATGGAGAAACATCTGTTCAAGATGTATCAAATTTATCTGGGTTTCCAATGTCATCCACACATAGAATTTTGAATGACATGATAGATTGCCAAGTTATAGAAAAAAATGATCAAACAAAAAAATATATGATTAGTCCAAGAATAATTCCTTTAGTAAAAGATATTTCAAAAAAAGTTCATTTAGAATCTTTCAGCAGAATTCTTAGAGAATTGAGAGATAATATCAATGAGACTGTATTTTTAAGTGAGCTTACTGATTTTGGTATATCTTCTATCATGGTTGAAGAGAGTAACAGATTTTTCAGTTTTAAGGCTAAAAAAGATGTTTATCTTCCAATAGATTGCACTGCTGCAGGATTATCAATAATTGCTTATCTTGATGAAAGCAAAAGAATGAAATTAATTGAAAAGAATAATTTAGATAAAAAGAAAATTTTAAATGACAACTCTTTCAAGAAAAGGCTATTAAAGATCAAGAAAGAGGGTTATGCCTTCTGTAATGAGGAATATGAAGAAGGTTTAAGAGCATTGGCTGTTCCGATTTTCAATCAAAAGGAAGAAGTGTTTGCAAGCATAACAGCAATAGCACCAAAGGATAGAATTAATGAAGACCAAAAAATAGAAGAGATTGTAAAACATCTAAAAGAAGCATCGAAAAAAATTAGTAAATTTAAATGAGGGGAAAAAAATGAATGAACCTGTAGTTTCCGTTTCAAATATTTCAAAAATTTTTAAGGGTAGTAAGAAAAAACCAATGGATTTTGTAGCTTTGGATAATGTTTCCTTTGATGTTTTCAAGGGTGAATTTGTTTCTTTACTTGGACCATCAGGGTGCGGGAAATCGACTCTTTTAAAGATAATTTCAAGTTTGATTTCTTCCACAAAGGGAACTATAAATATATATCATAAAACTGAAAAAAAAGTACCTCAGTTTGGATTTGTATTTCAGGATTCAGTTTTACTACCCTGGAGAACAGCCTTTGATAATGCTTTGTTTCCCTTTGAGATTATGGGAAGCAAAAAAAAGGCTGATGAAAACCACGTAAAAAAATTGTTTGAACTTGCTAAATTAAATGGATTCGAAGACTCCTATCCCAGACAATTATCAGGTGGGATGATGCAAAGAGTTTCAATTGTCAGAGCTCTATCTTATAATCCTGAAATATTGCTTATGGATGAACCATTTGGAGCACTGGATGCTATAACAAGAGATGAATTAAACAATTTATTGCTTGAAATATGGCACTCAACAAAAAAAACTATTATTTTTGTTACTCATAGTATCAGCGAAGCAGTTTACTTATCTGACAGAGTAGTAGTAATGGGAACAAAACCAGGAAGAGTTTTAGAAGATTTACATATTGATATACCAAGACCAAGAAATGAAGATACCAAATTAACTCCCGAGTTTTATAGATATGTGAAAAAACTTAGAGGAATGTTGAAAAGTTCGGAGTGAAATTTTGAAAAGAAAACTATTAATTATTACACTTTCTATTTTATTTTTAATTTTATTTATTGGATTTTGGCAGGGTTATAAAGTTATTAAAGAAGTCCCTTCATATATATTACCGTCTCCTCAGGAAGTTGGAGAAGAGTTTATCTCACTTTTATTCGATGGAACTCTTTTTCAAGAAGGTTGGGTGACTCTTTACACTATATTAATAGGTTTTTCTATAGGAACATCTCTTGGCTTTTTATCCGGGTATTTCGCAGCTAAATCTAAAAGATTAGAAGAAATAATAATGCCTTATGTGCTTCTGATTCAAGCTACTCCAAAGGTATCGTTAATCCCTTTGTTTGTAATATGGTTTGGACTTGGAATGCCATCAAAATTACTTTTAATTGTTCTGTCCGCTTTTTTTCCAGTAATGGTAAATACTATTCTTGGATTTAGATCAGTCCCTGAAAATTATGAGTACCTGTTAACTGTTCTTGGATCTAGCGAAAGACAAAGAGTTATGAAACTTCAGCTTCCAATGGCCACTCCAATGATCTTTGCTGGTTTGAAAGTTGCCATGGTTCAATCAGTAATTGGAGCAATTGTATCAGAATGGATGTCCGGAGAGAGAGGACTGGGATATTTGCTTGTTTTTGGAAGTTCCCAGTATGATGCTAATTTATTAATTGCTTCTATCTTTGCTACAACCTTTCTTGGCTTAGGACTTTATTGGATAATAGAGTTATTTGAAAAAAAACTACTATTTTGGCACGAATCCAAATTAGCTTTTAAGGAGGAAATGTAATGAAAAACACCGAAAATATAGCTAATAATCCTCTGAAAGATAATCTTTTGCCTCATTTAAAGGTAAATATTGAATCTTCATTTCCAGAAATAGTTTTTTTACCTGGGGATCCATCGAGAGTAGAGCTATTCAAAGAAAAAGCAGATGAATTTGAATACGTTTCAAAAAATAGAGAATTTGTAGTGGGTAGAGGTAGTTATAAAAATAAAGAATTTGCAGTTTGTTCAACAGGAATAGGAAGTGGTTCGACAGAAATAGCATTAATTGAATTATTTGAGTTAGGCTGCAAATATTTCATCAGAGTTGGCGGATGTGGTGCGCTCGATAAAAATATAAACTGTGGAGACATAATTATAAATTCAGGAATGGTAAGAATGGGAGGAAGCTCAATTTATTATGCTCCAAAAATCTATCCAGCAGTAGCTGACCCTGAATTACTGGTCAAAATACTAAATACCTGTAAAAGAAATGCAGAGAAATATCATGTTGGAATAGGCGCATCTGTTGATTCTTATTACAGCGGACAGGGAAGAAAAATATCCAACTTAAAAATAAATTTCAGTTCAAAGATTTTAGATCATATGCTTAAACTTAATGTATTAAATTTTGATATGGAAACAGAAACTATATATACTCTATCATCATTGAATAAAGCGAGTGCTGTAAATATACTGGCAGTGCACGGAAACAGAATTACAAATGAATGGTTAACAGATTATAAATCCGCTC
This sequence comes from uncultured Thermotogaceae bacterium, assembly GCA_964529955.1. GTDB lineage: Bacteria > Thermotogota > Thermotogae > Petrotogales > Kosmotogaceae > JASGMR01. The sequence continues at coordinate 8,578 of CAZGZM010000005.1, read as the reverse complement.
AGGAAAAAATTGTACAAATAGGTTTAGAAAGTATAGAAAATATATAGCTCTTGGGTTTATCCCAAAAAATAAAGGAGGGTTAGTAATGAAAAAAATTTTGTTAGTCTTAATGATTGTTTTTGTATGCGTTTTTGCATTAGCAGAAAAAGTAACATTACAAATCGAAGGATCAGCTGTTCCATATTATGTACCAATTTTCATGGGAATTGAATTGGGGTATTTTGCAGAAGAAGATATCGAGTTAGATTATTTCTTTGGAAGTGCTTCAGATATTATAAGAAATGTGGCTGTGGGAAATGTTGATTTCGGATTTCCAAACGGAGAACCAGTTATAACAGCAGTTTCACAGGGTATTCCAGTTTACGTAGTTCATACAACATATCAGCATGGATTAGGAGCAACATTATTCTTAGACGAAAGTGGAATCAAAACACCGGCAGATTTGAAGGGAAAATCAGTAGCTGTTACAAGTTACGGAAGTCCAAACTACGTACAGCTTCAGGTTCTCTTGAAGAAAAACGGTATGACTCTTGATGACATCGATTTAGAAATCATTGGAACAGAAGCAATTGTTCCAGCTTTAGTTAACAAAAGAGTAGATGCAATATGTTTCTCAATGCTCAGAACATTTGAATTGGCATATCAGGGAATTGAAGTATCAGAATTCAGATCAGATGCATTTTTACCATCATTTGGAAACGTAGTAGTTACAGGAAAAGATATCCTTGATAATAATATGGATTTAGCAATAAGATTCACAAGAGCATTAAGCAGAGTAATGGCTTACTTATCAGTTCCAGAAAACATGGAAGAAGCTGCATACTTAACAATAGAAAAATACTCACCAACATATGCAGGAAGAGAAGATTACATAGCAGCAGTTTTATCAGATGTTTACGCTGGTTACCTCTGGCAGAGTGAAGATACAGCAGCATTTGGTTTTGGATTTGGAAATATAGAAAGATGGCAGGACACTGCTGATTTAATGTTCGAATACGAAATTATTGAAAAAGCTGTTAATGCAGAAGACTTTGTAGTTCCAAGAATCTAATTTTTATATTCAGGTGGAGAGAATGAAGAAAAAGATAAATTCGAAGTTATTAAGCGTACTATTCTTATTTTTAATAATAATTATATGGAAAGTAGTTGTTACCATATTTAAAGTTCCTACTCATATTCTTCCTCCGCCTGAAGATATTCTTTTCAAATTCATTCAGTTGGTTCAAACATCAGTATTACAAACAAACTTTTTAGCTACACTTGAAGAAATAGCTATAGGTTTCTCAGTTGGGGCAATTCTAGGCATGGTTATTGGATATATACTGGCTAAAGTTGAAATTTTAGAAAGAGCTCTTTCTCCCTACATACTTATATTTCAGACAGCTCCCAAGATTTCTCTTGCCCCACTCTTTGTTTTATGGTTTGGATTGGGAATAACTTCAAAGGTTGTTCTAATAGCATTGGTTACGTTATTTCCTGTAATGATAAATATGATATTAGGAGTAAGATCAACGGACAGGAATTACTATTACCTGCTTAAAGTATTAAAAGCCAATAAATTTCAGGTTATGACTAAGGTTGAATTAAAGAATGCTCTTCCATATCTTTTTACTGGGGTTAGACTCGCTCTGGTAATGTCAATAACAGCAGCAGTTATTGGCGAAATGATGGGATCAAGAGCTGGGTTAGGATTTTTACTAATCTTAGGAAATGAAATGTATGATATCACATTACTTCTTACAGTAATTCTTGTAATCAGTTTGCTAAGCTTCTTTTTGGATATTGGTATGAAAAAATTACAGGAAAAAATGCTTGCATGGCATGAATCAACTCAGAAAGGATAGAAATTGAAAATAGACAAGGAAATAAATATTTTATTTAATACATTTTGGAAATTCTCAAAAACAAAAGAAGCAATTACCCGTTTGCCATTTTCTCCAGAAAATGAGAAAACAGTTATTTTCCTCAAGAATTATTTAAAAAAAATTGGTAAAAAAGTATATGTTGATGATTTTGGAAATGTAGCTTCCTATTCAAATAATAAAGAATCAAAAATCGTTTTTATTTCTCATTATGACTCAGTTCCCAATGGTGGTAAATACGATGGAATTGCTGGAATAGTGTTTGGATTAATATTATTAAATGAAATTAAAAACAGCGAATTATTCAATAGAGTGGAATTAATTGCATTTAATAATGAAGAATCCTCAAAATTTGGAAGAGCTTCATTGGGATCAAAATATTTTTTTAAAAATCTTGAAGAATTAGATTTTAACTCACTTCTGGAAAAAAAGGAAAAAATCAGTGAATTGATGAGTGAATATAATTTTTCAAAGTATTCTGAAATAGAAAAACCAATTTATAGACCTGGTACAAACTTTTTTGAAATACATATTGATCAGACATATGAACTCATAGAAAAGAAAGCTCTCATTGGAATAGTTGAAAAAATTGCTGGCCATATAAGAATGAAAGTTGATATTGAAGGGAAAGTTGACCATTCAGGACTTATTGATATTGAGAAAAGAAAGAATTCTCTCATTTCAGCAAGTGAACTGGTTTTATACTGCAGAAGACTCTCTGAATATTATTCAGAATTCGAAACAGTGGCAACAGTTACAAGGATGTTCAATTCACCGAATATAACAAATATGGTTCCGGGAAATACTGAGTTATTCATTGATATAAGAGGCACAAACCTTTCAAAAATTAACGAGATTAAAACTGAGATAATCTCGAAAATAAAAGATAATGATAGTAGATACAAAACTACCTCTATATCTGAAATTGTTTCACAGAATTTTCCTGCTGAAATGAATAGAAATATGCTGGTTAAATTGAATAAATTATTTAAGAGTAATAATCTATCAAAGGAAATTATGAATTCAGTGGCCTGGCATGATATAGCAGAAGTCACAGAATTTTTTAATACAAATTTGATATTCATACAGAATCCCTCTGGTAGAAGCCACTGTCCTGAAGAAGAAATTAATTTAACTGCTTTTAAAGCTTTATTGGAAATATTTATAGAAAATCTAGGTGATTTAATTGATAATTAAAAATGTAAAATTAATTAATGAAATAAATAGCAGAGAGTACACTTACGATTTATTAATAAGAGATGGATGTATTAAAAATATTGCTAATAAAATAAAAGCAACTGGTGAAGAAATATATGATATGAGAGGGCTAACTGCTGTACCGGGAATAGCTGATATTCATGTCCATTTAAGAGAACCTGGATTCGAATATAAAGAAACCATTGAATCAGGAGTAAAGGCAGCGATTTCAGGAGGAGTTACTACCATTTGTGCTATGCCCAATACAGAGCCATGCCCTGATAATGAAGAACAATTTAATAAAATATCTAAAAAATTAGATAAACTTCCTATAAAAGTCTATCAAAGTGCAGCTATTAATAAAAGCCTCACAGGTCAAAGAACGGATTGGGAATCATTATATAATTCGGGCGCAATAGTTTTCACAAATGATGGATATCCAATACAATCAGAAAAAGATCTACAAGACATACTTCAATTTTCTCAAAATAAAAAGATAAAAATTGCAGAACATCCTGAAATGATTGGAAAGAACGAAAAAGAGTATAAAGGAGAAGCAGAATTAATTAAGAGAGATCTTGAAATCAACAGGGAAATTGGAGGTAAAATACACTTTCAGCATGTGAGTTTATCGGAAAGTATAGATATTCTTGAAAATGCAAAAAAAGAAAAAATTGAGTTCACAGCAGAGACTTGTCCTCATTATTTCTCAAATATTCAAAGAATTAAACAGGATAATTATTACAATGTATATCCCCCACTAAGAAAAGAAAAAGATGTTGAATCAGTAATAAATGGAATAAAAAAAGGGTTGATTTCAATAATATCCTCTGATCATGCACCTCATACGATGAAAGAAAAAGAAAATGAAAACCCCAGTAGAGGATTTTCTGGCACCGAGTTACTCTTTTTATTAACATATAACAATTTGTTTCTTAAAAAACATATAACTATACAAAAATTAATTGATTTGCTAGTTGTTAATTCCCATAAATTTTTAAATGAAACACCAACAAAAATCAGACCAGGTACAAAGGCAGATCTTTTCCTTTTCGATCCAGAAGAAGAATGGATAATTGACGAAAGTAGTATTGTTTCAAAGGGAAAGAACAGTGCATTTCTAGGACACAGGATAAAGGGAAGAGTAAAAATGACAATTGCAGATGGAAAAATATTATACAGGAGATAAAAAATTGAAAGTAAAATCAGAAGAGTGTAAGATTTTAGACATTCAAAAGATAAGTGAAAATGGATTCATTTTATCTTTAAAAACTGAAAAATTTATAAATAAATTTCTTCCAGGAAACTTCATTCAGATAAAGTGTTCTGAAGAAAATACGATTTTAAGGAGACCCTTCTCTGTACTAGATGAAAACGATGGAATTTTAAAAGTTTATTTTAAATCTGTTGGAAAGGGAACAAATTGGCTTGCAAATAGAACTATAAGCGAAACCGTTAACATAATCGCACCTCTCGGTAACTCATATGATTTTGACTCGAAAAAAGAAATATTATTAATTGGAGGAGGATGCGGAATTTCTCCTCTATCTTTTTTAAGTAAGTTTCTAAAGGGGAAAAATAATAAAGTCGATGCGCTCTTTGGTTTTAAAGATAAAAACGAACAACCAACAATAATAACAGAAAACATTAAAAAAAATATTGATAACCTCTGGATTACACTAGATGAGACTGAAGAAAACTACAAAGGCAACGTTTCTGATTTCCTCAAAAATTTAGAACTAGATAAATATGATGGATTTTATTGCTGTGGTCCTGCTAAAATGCTTAAATCTATTAATAAATACCTGGAAGGAAAAAACTCTCAGGTTTCTTTAGAAGCAAGAATGGGATGTGGAATAGGCGTTTGTTATGGATGCTCAATTAATACAAAAAGAGGAAATAAAAGAGTATGCATTGATGGACCGGTATTTAATATGAATGAGGTAATTTGGGATGAGCTTTGATTTCAAAATTAATTTAGGAAAAATTGCAGAATTAAATAGCCCCATTTTAATATCTTCCGGAACCTTTGGATTATCAGAACCATATTTAGATCTTATACAAGATCAAAAAATAGGAGCTGTAGTAACAAAAACAGTAACCCTGGAACCAAAAAAAGGAAATACTCAACCTAGGATATATGAAGGTAAAAACTTTATGATCAACTCTATAGGTCTTGAAAATAGCGGAGTAGATCAATTTGTGAAAACATTTGAAAAAGATTATTCAGAAATAGCTTATCCGATAATAATAAGCATTAGTGGAAATGATGAAAAAGAATATATTGATATAATAAAAAAAATAAATAAATTAAAAAAGCCAATAGCTATAGAACTCAATCTCTCCTGTCCCAATGTAAACTCAGAAGGTTTGGCATCAGCAACAGATTTAAAAATATTTGGAAAAACAATTTCTCAATGTTCAAAAATATCCGATTTACCCATTATAACTAAACTCAGTCCATTTCAATGTATTAATTCATCCTACGCTGAAGTAGCTGAAAATAACGGTGCATTAGCAATATCAATGATTAACACCGTACCAGCAATGATTTTAGATACAGAAAACTTTTCACCATTTTTAGGAAATATAACAGGGGGAATGTCTGGTCCGGCAATAAAACCCATTGCGTTGAAGATGGTTTATGAAATAAGTAAAAAAGTTAAAATCCCAACAATTGGAATGGGAGGAATCTCGAACTTTAAAGATGTACTTGACTTTCTTATGGTAGGAGCTTCAGCAGTATCAATTGGAACAATGAATTTAGTAGACCCAGAATTACCAAATGAAATATTAAAAGGAATTGATAAATTCTTAGTTGAGCATCAGATAGAAAAAATTGAAGAACTTCAACAAAAATACAATAAAAACATATAAAAATTAAAGAAGTAAGTTGTTGATGAGAAGTACTGACTCTTGCCTTTATTAAGGAAGAATCAATTTTTCGAAGTTATACCCTTCCTCATTTCCTTTCGAAGGAATCGGTCTCTTTTAGTTCTTACTGTACCCTGCACCCTGCAGCCTTTACCCTGATCTTAACGTTCTTCCCCACTGCTTCCTCATTGCTTTTTTGCTGGTCTTCGTTCTTTCTGTACCCTGTACCCTTCTTTTATGAATGAGTCCTTCCCATTCACGACTCACGATTCACGTTCTTCCCCATTGCTTATCCATTTCTTCACAAATGTTAGACCATTGCTGGACAATAGTTCGACCATAGTTAGACTATTGTTTTCGCCAAACATTGCATTTATATTCTTTTTTATTTAGTACCAACACTCTTTAATATGATATAATAAAAGAGCGAAAGGACTGATTGAAATGAATAAAGATAAAGAAGTTTTTAAATTGGCTGAAGAACATGATGGTTATATTATCACAAAGGACTTAGTCAAAAACAATATAAGAAAAGAAACGTTAAAGAGACTTACGGAAAACGGAGAAATAGAAAAGGTCCAAAGAGGAGTATACATTGTTCCAGAAATAATTCCTGATGAATACAAGTTAATTCAGCTGAAAATATCAAAGGGAATATATTCTTTTCAAACAGCTCTTTACCTTTGGGATTTATCAAACAAAGTGCCTGAAGAATATCATATAACAATTTATCAGGGTTATAATACAAAACACTTGAAGGAGAAATATAACAAAATAAAATTTCATTATGTGAAAAAGGAAATATTAGAATTAGGATTAACATCAAAAACTTCTCCATTTGGAAACAAAATCAGAGTATACAATCCCGAAAGAACAATATGTGATTTGATAAAACGTAAAAATAAAATTGATTCTCAAATATTTTCAGATGCCATAACCCTTTACTTCAAATCAAAGAAAAAAGATTTATCTAAACTTTCAAAATATGCAGAAGTATTAAAAGTTCAAGAGAAGTTACATCAATATACAGAGGTATTGCTTTGAAAAATTCAGATCAATTAAAAAGTAAGATAAGAAAAATATCTAAAGATAAAGGGTTAAATCCAAACGAAGTCCTGCAAATATATCTTTTTGAAAGGATTCTTGAGAGGATAGCTGTATCAAAATATCGAAGCAATTTATAATCAAAGGCGGAATATTAATATCCTCAATAATAGGTATTTCTCAAAGAACTACCCTTGATTTAGATACAACGATAAAGGGAATACCTATGGAAGAAAAAATCATAGTAGATATAATAAAAGAAATAATCAAAGAAGATGTGAACGATGGAATAGAATTTCAATATGAAGAAATCTCAGAAATAATACCTGACAGTGAATATAATTGTTATAGTGTCAAACTAAAAGCAAGATTTGGAAAAATAAACGCAAAGATTCACCAAGATTATTCAAGAAAAGATATATGCTATAATTATTTTGATATAAACAAAAGGAGAAAGAAATGGCTACATCAACTTTTGATAAAAAAATAGTTATTAAAGAAAAAGCAGCAGACAAAATAATAGATCAAATAAAAAAACCTACTCATATTTCTGAAGAGAAGGTAAATGAAGTTATAGCTGACTTGAAAAGGAGTAAAAATAAATTAAAAAAACTATCATTGCATTAAAAGATATGCTTGAAGCAAGAAATATAAACCAGAAAAAGCTATCGAGGGATGAGATTTCCTCTTTTTTTTCGAGAAAATTTATATGTAATAAAAATATAGATGTACAAGAATTTCTTTGGTATAAAGCAATAAGATTTGAGGAATCAGATAAAAGCAGAACATATCTAATTGTTGATTCAAATGAACTAGATAAAAATAAACTGAAAATATACGGTTACTTTTCCTTAGCGATCAAATCGATAGAACTAGACGTAAAAATTTCAAAAACAAAAAGAAAATCACTAGATGGAATATCGAAAAATGCAGAAAAAGTAAATACATATTTAATCGGACAACTTGCAAAAAACGATTTGTATAGAGATAACATAAGTGGAAGAGAAATAATTGAATATTCATTATCAATAATAAAAGATTGTATGAATAAAGTCGGAGGAAGAGTGATTCTTGTAGAATGTGCAGAAATTCCACAATTAATTAAGTTTTATGAAAAAGAAGAATTTAAAATTTTACAAATAGAAAAAGATAACGACCAGATGGTACAGATGATAAGAGTTCTTAAATAAGAAATAATTTACTCGTTTTCATGCCATTTAGGGAGAATATAATGGGATATTTGATATAAAAACGCTTGAATTAATTGAAGGAGATTTACTACCTGATTTTTTAGTCTTTTTTTCAAAATTCTCCCCTACATGAGAGGAGTCGTTCCGAAGGAATGGAGGGGTGTAGAATCTTTAGTTTTTTGTTTTCATATTTTCCTACCTTCTTAATTTCCTAGTTCTCTGCTCCAATTCACCAATCACCATTCACAAATCCCGACTCACGACTCACGTGTTTATATTCACAAACCCCGACTCACGACTCACAACTCACGATGCACGTGTTTATATTCACAAATCCCGACTCACGACTCACGACTCACGTTCTTCCCCACTGCTTCTATATCACTTCTCTGCTGTTCTTTGTTTCTTCTG
>CAZGZM010000004.1:3599-26794 GCA_964529955.1 uncultured Thermotogaceae bacterium | reverse complement strand
GAAAAAAATACTATCAATAATAATACAAATAACTTCTTCAACATAAAAAACCTCCTATTTTAAAATTTATTCCCTTTGCTTAATGTTTATAAACTGCAACTAAAAAAATTTATTACTAAAATAATATTTAAAACTCACATAACAATTATAATACTCTGCACTCTTTTGTCAAAACAAATAAAACTATATTATGAAAAAAATTTACAAAATTGATTATTAAAATTTTTTAGAAAAATATATTATATGTTTAATATATCCTATTTTGATTGAGGTGATTACCGTGGATCAAGAATTTCCAATTTTAGAACACCATGACAAAATTCCTGCAGTTATTGAACCATCAAAAGTGCTAAATCCTATTGAAGGACTACCTGAAAAGGCTATCCTTGTATTTTATGGAAGTGTTATTAAAAAATTATTGGATGAAAATAAATTAATACATGTTCAAACTCTCAAAAGTATTGTTGCTGACTTTAATTTATATAAAATGAAAGTAAAGGAAGAAGAGATAGTCGTTTTTAATCCAGGGTTAGGTGCTCCCTGTGCAGCTGGATACTTTGATGAACTAATTGCTTATGGAGTCAAAAAAACAGTGGCTGTTGGCTCTGCCGGAGTACTGGATAAAAATCTTAAAAGAGGAACAATCATCCTTGTTGATTCAGCTATAAGACACGAAGGAACCTCTTATCATTACTTAAAACCATCAAGAGAAGTAAAGGCAAATAAAGCTGTCTTAGAAAACATGGAACAAACTCTTAATAAATTGAATGTGCCTTATATAAAGGGTAAAACCTGGACTACTGATGCATTTTATAGAGAAACAGAGGAATTGGTAAGGAGAAGAGTAGAAGAAGGGTGCTTAACTGTAGAAATGGAAGCTTCAGCATTGATGGCTGTAGCAAAATTCAGAAATATCCCCTTCGGTCAAATTCTTTCGGCTGGAGATGATGTTAGTGGCAGCGAATGGGATATCAGGTATCATCCCGAAACAAAAAATTTCAGAGAAAAATTTTTCTGGGTAGCAGTCGATTGTCTCTTAAATCTGTAATATGCCCTTTGTCACTTAAATCATCCTTTGTTAAAATGGTAATATTAAATATTCAATAAACAGGGGGGATTATATGGATCCAAGAATAATTAAACAGGCAAAAACAATAGTTAACTATTCTTTATACTTAAAAAAAGGAGAAAAAGTATTAATCGAGGGTAGCCATGTTGCTCTTCCTTTAATAAAAGCGGCTTATAAAGAAGCTTTATTAGCAGGAGCTTTTCCAAAGGTAGAAATATTTGATCAGGAATTAAACGAGATTCTTTATAAATATGGCTCAGATGAACAGATTAATTTTATTCCTGAAACGGATATACTTGGAGTTAAGACCTTCGATGCTTTCTTCAGCATATGGGCAAGCCGAAACACACGAGCTATGACAAATATTCCATCAGAAAAAATTAAGTTAAGATCTAAGGCTCAGGGCAAAATAATGGAAATATTTATGGAAAGATCTGGAAGCAAAGAATTGAAATGGTGCGGAACACAATTCCCTACACTTGCTGATGCGCAGGAAGCTTCAATGTCTCTTAGTGAATACGAAGACTTTGTTTTTGGAGCATGTCATTTAGATTCAGATGACCCTGTAGCAGAATGGAAAAAAATACACGAAAGCCAACAAAAATATGTTGATTTTTTAGACGAGAAAAAGCATTTAAAAATAATTTCAGAGGGTACAGACATCGAAATGTCCATAGAAGGTAGAAAATGGATGAATAGTGATGGGCACGAAAACTTTCCCTCAGGAGAAGTTTTTACCGGACCGATTGAAGATTCAATAAACGGTCATATTAGATTTTCATTCCCTGGTATATTTCAGGGAAAAGAGATAGAAAACATCATTTTAACCTTTAAAGATGGAAAGGTAATAAAGGCTGAAGCTTCCAAGGGGCAAGATCTACTTGACGAAATATTACAGATCGATGGAGCAAGAGGTGTTGGAGAAGTTGCAATGGGCACAAACTATAATATACAAAAATTCACCAAAAACATGCTCTTCGATGAAAAAATTGGCGGTACCATTCATATGGCTCTAGGTGCAGCATACCCTCAAACTGGCGGAAAAAATAAATCCGATATTCACTGGGATATGTTATGCGATATGAGAAAAGGCGGAGAAATATATACAGATGGAGAATTAATTTACAAAAATGGAAAGTTCATAATATAAGATTCTTTTGTATAAAATTGATAAAGAAGAATCTTATAAATTACTACCTTATTTATATAAAGAAAAAGAATTTAATGTATTCCAGATCTTCGATATTTTAAATTATAAAAATATTGATGGTCTGGAAATTTATATTTCTGGAATAGTGTCTGATCCCAAATGTATTTTATTAAGGCATTCAAAATATTTTGTTGTTTATTCAGACGAAGATTTTTTAGAAATTGAAGAAACAGAAAAGATTATTAATAAATATAAAAATGAATGTGTTTTAAGCGGAAAGAATTCATTAATAGAGAGATTTGTACCAAATATGAAATGGAGAATAAAAGATATAAACACTGACAACTTTGCAAAAATGAAAGATCCTGTATTCCCTAAAACAAATCATAAGATCGAGTTAGCAACTACCAAAGATGTTAAAGAACTTATAAATTTATTAAACCATATTGAAGAGTTTTCTAAAATTGATCCAACTTTATTCAAAAAAGAAATGGAAAGTAAATCTTCCAGGAGATATATTACTAGAGAAAAAAATAAAATCGTCTCAACTGCTTCTACTAAGGTTGAATCGAAGACTGTTGCTTTAATCTCTGCGGTTGCAACACATCCAGATTTCCGAAAAAAAGGGTATTCCACAGCTATTTTAACTAAGCTGTGCTCAGATTTATATAAAGAGAGAAAATCAACTTGCCTTTCATATGACAATCCAATAGCTGCAAGAATTTACTGTAGGTTAGGATTTAAAAAAATAGGTGTATGGGAAAAATTAAAATTAAAAGAAATATCTGAGTGACCTGTCTTCTACAAATTTGATTATTTTTACTCTCCGCTGTTATAATTTATACAAATAAAAAAAAATAAATAGAGGAGGTTTAAAATGAAAAAGCTGGGTGATATGCTCCTAAAAAACGAGAATTTTTCTGAAATTGTAATAGGAAACACAGCAATAGTAAGGGCTATGATTGAATCAGGAGTTGAAGTAGTTACATCTTATCCAGGTTCTCCAACTCCTGAAATTGCCGCTGCTATAGAATTGATTCCTAAAAGTGAAAATCCTATTTATTTTGAATTTTCAACAAACGAAAAAGTCGCTACTGAAGTTGCTTTTGGTGCATCCATAAATGGTCATCTCTCCTGTGTTTTTTTTAAAAGTGTTGGCTTAAACGTTGCTGCAGATACCTTCGTTCAATTAAGTTTAATGGAAATAATAGGGGGTATGGTTATTGTTCTTGGAGATGATCCGGGAGCAAATTCCTCTCAAAACGAACAGGATAATAGACATTTTGCTCGATTATCTTATACACCTGTATTCGAACCTTCAACTCCAACAGAAACTTATAAAATGTTTTTAGAAGCTACAAAAATCTCAAAAAAAATGAAAATACCGGTTATTGTAAGATTAGCAACCCATGTCTGCCATGCTAAGGAAAAAGTTTCTTTTCACTCGTATGACAAAATCTTTTCTGATAAAAAACCTCTATTCAATAAAACCAATGGACCCTATATTCCAATAACTAAAGAAGCTTTAAAAATGAAAAAGAAATCTCTGATTAAATTTAATAGCTTCAAAGAATATGCTGAATCATCTCCCTTTAATAAATTGATAGATAATAACAATAATAAAAAAGGAATTATTACTCAAGGTGTTCCATTTCTATCTTTATTAGATGTTTTAAATGAAGCAAATGAAAAGCCAGATATTTTAAAGTTGGGTATTGTATACCCTTTACCTGAAAAAATAATTATCAATTTTCTCAAAAAACATGACGAAATAAAAATATTAGAAGAACTTGATGATTTTAGTGAAGAAAAAATTAAATCTATCGCCTTTGATAACAAAATTGAAGTTAACATTCATGGTAAGAAGAATATTGATGATTGGGTAGGTGAATACACTCCAGACAAGGTCTATAATGTTCTCCGAAAAACATGGCCGAATATTCTACCTCCCGTTCAGGAAAAATTTGAAGAATTAAAAATACCTTCAAGACCTCCACAAATGTGTCCCGGTTGTGGACATAGATCTGCTTTTTACGCAATTAAAAAGGCATTAAGTAATTCGGATATAACCGTCGCAGACATCGGATGTCATACTCTTGGTTACCTTCCACCATACAATATTGGAGAAGTTCTTTTATGTATGGGTCATTCATGCGGAACAGCTGCAGGTTTATCTCTTTTCAATAAAGAAAGGAAAGTTGTTGCCTTTTTAGGTGATTCAACTTTTTTTCACGCTGGATTACCAGGTATAGTGAACGGAGTTTTCAACAGTCATAATTTCACCTTAATAATAATGGAAAATGGAACAACCGCTATGACTGGACACCAGGATCATCCAGGAACAGGCAAAAATTTTAGACAGCAAGTTGATAAACTCCCAATCAAAGAAGTCTTAAAGGGGCTTGGAGTTAAAAGCATAAGAGAAATTGACACTTACAATCAGTCCAAATTAACTCAATTTGTAAAAGAAGCAATGGAAGAAGAGGGATTCAGCGTTGTAATTGCAAAGCACCCATGTATGCTAAAACTGACCAGAGAGAATAAAAGAAAGGGTGTTAAAAAACCTGAAGCTGTATTCATAGGAGAAAACTGTAATAAAAAATACGAATGCATAAGTGAATTTGCCTGTCCAACATTCCAAATAAATGAAGATAGTTCAGTCTGGGTTCAGGAAGATTTATGTATTGGTGACAGATCATGTGTTCAAACTTGTCCTACAAAAGCCATTGTTAATAAACCAAAGGAGGATATAAAATGATTGATAAATTTGATATATACATTTCAGGAGTTGGGGGTCAGGGAATTGGTCTATTAAGCGAAGCACTGATTAGAGCAATTGATTATTCAGGTCAAAGAGCTATTGGTGCTGATACTCATGGATTAGCCCAAAGAGGAGGAATTGTTGTTTCTCATTTAAGAATTGGAAGGGATGTAAATTCTGTTCTTATAAGAAAATTCACTGCTGATCTGGTTGTATCTCTTGAAAGACATGAAGCACTAAGAGCGATGCAGGATTATTTGAAAGATGGAGGAAAATTAATATATTACAATGCAGTCTGGCAACCACTGGAAGTTCGATTAATGAAGGAGAATCAAATAACTGATTCTGTTGTTTTAAGGGAAGCAAAAAAAAGAAATATAAAAGTATATGAAATATTTGATAAGGAACTGAAAGATTCAAGAATGCAAAACATAGTTCTACTCTCTTATATTGCGAAATACAAATTAGTTCCTGGATTAGATAGCACTCATTGCATTAGTGCTATTAAAGATCTTATTAAAGGGAATATTTTAGATCAAAACCTTGAAGTATTTGAAAAGGTCTTGAATCGAATTAACTAAATTAAATTTTCTTTTTTTGTCGTATATATTTCTGTATCCCTTAATCAGAAGATTAGATTGATTTGATACGAAACAAAAACCATTATTTACATAAATAGATGATTTTACTTGTTATAATATATTTTAATTGTGTAGTATCAGTCGATAGGTTTCGGGGGAAAAAATGGGCTTAAATGATAATTTTAAAAAATACGTAGATAAAGCTAAATTTATATTTGTAATCTTAAATAACAATGGAACTATAGAATACTTTAATGATGAAGCCTGTAAGGTTTTCGAGTATTCCAAAGAGGAAGTTATCGGGAAAAATTGGTTTGATACTTTTTTCCCAATAACTGACAGCGAAAAGCTAAAATATAATTGGGAACAAAGGTTGAAATCAGCCCAAGAACTCTTCAGCAATTACACAAATAACTTGATTACTAAATATGATAAAAAAAGAGTAATTGAATGGAATAATTCATATGAAAGGGACGAAAATGGCTTTGTCACTAAAATATTAGGTGTAGGAAGAGATATCACTAATTCAAGCCATGGTCTTGAAGGAAATATTAAAATACTTTTTTCTCTTAATGAAAGGATTAAGGAACTGAATTTCTTTTACAGTTTTTCTAAATTGATGGGAGAAAGAAATGTATCTATTGAATACATTTTAAAAAAAATAATTGAAATCGTCCCAAATTCGATGCAGTATCCTGATGTAACATGTGTAAAAATAAACTACAAAGATATTGAATTTGAGAGTGAAAATTTCAGTGATTATTACGACTGTATAGCTTCCGAAATTTTTGTTGATGATGAAAAAAGTGGGTCATTACTTGTTGGATACATAGATGAAAAACCATCTGAAGATGAAGGCCCCTTTACAACTGAAGAATTATTTCTAATTAAAAGTATAACTGAACTATTGGGCAAAATAATTGAAAGATACCTTTATGAAAACGATTTAGTTAAAGAATTAAAAAGAAAAACCTTGGCCATTGAAACAAGTAAAACAGGTGTATGGGACAGAATTTTTAAAAATGAAGATATTTATTTCTCAAAAGAATGGAAAGAAATGCTTGGTTATAAAGAAGATGAAATATCTGAAAGCTTCGAAGAGTGGGAAAAAAGAATTCATCCAGATGATAAGGAAAAAGCAATAAGAGCTTTGAATGCTCACATTGACGGAAAGACAAAAAAATACAGATTAGAGCACAGACTTAAATGCAAGGATGGGACATACAAGTGGATTTCTGCATTGGGTAAAATTACTGAAAGAGATCCTGTTGGAAAACCAATTAGAATGATAGGTACTCATACAGATATAACAGACTTAAAGGAACTTCAACTCCAAACAGAAAAAACAAATAAACTTCTTGAAATGCTAGCTGAGGTTAATAGTAACATTCTTAAGATTAAAGATATTAAAGAGCTCCTCCAGAAAATTTGTGAAATTATTACAAAATACGGTAAATATAACATTGCATTCATAGGTTTTATTTACAAGGATCAAGAAATAATTGATCCTGTTGCCTACAGTGGTGTAAAAAGAGGTGTGTTGGAATCATATCCTCTTTTCAAATCAGAAAATGGGTACAACAAAAGCTCTATAGGTAATGCTCTACATGACAAAGAGATAAAAGTTTACAGAGGAAAGGATACTGATAAATTTCCAGAATTTTGGAAAGATTTTACTGAAAATCAGGGAGTTAAATCATCCATTTCTATACCACTTTTGTATTCAGATAACCACGAAATGTTCGGTGCATTGAATATTTATTCTGATAATCCATATTCATTCAACCAAAAGGAAAGAGAATTCTTAAATGAAATTGGTCATTTAATTGTTTTTTCGATAGAATCATTTGAAAAGAGAATAAAAATTGAAGAATCGGAAAAGAGATTTAATACTTTTATGGATTACCTTCCCATAGGAACTTTCATAAAGGATGATAAAGCAAGAAATATTTACCTGAACAAATATATGAAAGATAATTTTTTCGGAGAAACTATGTTAGGAAAATCTGTACGGGAAATATATAACACAGATTATGCAAAGTCAATCACCCGGGATGACTTTAATGTTTTAAAAAAGGGTTATATTGAAAAAACAGAAACCTTTAAGGATAAAAACGATATTGAAAGGGATTTTAATGTATATAAATTCCCCTTTTCAACCAATAAAAAATCCTTTATAGGTGGAATCATGGAAGATATAACAGAAAGAAAAATAATGGAACAACAAATGATTAATTCTTTAGAGAGAACAGAAAAAAACTTTGAATCTTTTCTAAAATCTCTTGGGAAAATTATTGAAATAAGAGATCCATACACCGCAGGACATCAAATAAGGGTAGCAGAATTGGCAGTTGCTTTAGCTCAAAAAATGAATTTACCGGAAGATAAAATAAAAGCTATAAATATCGCTGGACTGTTGCACGACATAGGAAAGATTTATGTTCCAACAGAAATTCTAAATAAATCTTCAAAATTAACAGAACTTGAATTTAAGATGATTAAAGAGCATTCACAGATTGGATACGACTTTGTAAAAGGGATTGAATTCGATCATCCAATTTCTGAATATATTCTTCAGCACCATGAAAAATTAAACGGAAGTGGTTATCCTAAGGGACTGAAAGATAAAGAAATATTTATTGAATCAAAGATATTAACAGTTGCAGATGTCGTAGAAGCAATTAATTCTCACCGTCCTTACAGACCAGCTCTGGGATTAGAAACTGCCTTTGAAGAAATAGTGAATAATGCAGATATTTTATATGATAGCCAGGTAGTTAAAGCCTGCCTAGAAGTCTTTAATGAAGGATTTGATTTCACTTTTAAATCTAATGTTTAAAAATTATATTTTCGATTTGAGAGCATTTAGCAGTTGACTGATAAATTCATATAATTTTCTTCCGCTACTTTTATGAACAATATTTTTTAAAAACATTTGAAGTATATTTAATAACCTTAATTTTTTTAGATATATTATGAATTATATATTAATTATATTTTGCAACTTTTAATTCGTTTGTTTTATTTATAATTTAGTAATTATTACATAAATAATTTGTATTGTAGCTTTCGTTTTACTAAAAATAAGTTTATAATTTATTTATGATTCCTAACAAGGAATTTTTTTTGAAAATTATACTTTTGGAGGTAATCATTTTGAAAAGGTGGTTTATTTTTTTTGTTTTAATTGCATTAGTTTTACCCTTCGCAGGATGTCTGAGTCCTAGTAATCCTGAGGAAGATATTGACGTAAACCTCGATACATATTCGAGTTTAGATTTTGATTTTCTAAAAGATTTTTTTAATCAAATGAATGTTGAAATTGATTCTTTATATGGAACGTCATCACAGGATGGTCTGGTGATACCGGTTTCAATCAAGACAATTGGAAAAGTTGTACAGATGGCTAGCAAAGCTGTTAAAAATAAAAAAGAAAAGGAATTCATGGAAACGGTTGTTTATGATATAAACCAAATCATAACTAAGCTAGATGGTATGGAAACAAAAATGACTGCAAGTTTCAACTCAGTTCTTGCTGCTATTTCTGATGCTTCTTTAAGTGATGCGATTAACAGCCTTAACGATCATATATCAATCATTGACAACGGTTGGGCTAAGTATTTAGGTGATTACAATAGATTTACAGGAGAAAAACTGGCAGATGGATATCTAGATATAGTATCTGCTACAAATGTTTCGTCTGAAACTCTTTCAAATGAAACTGACTATTTTATTAATTACATCTCCACTGATGTTGAAAATCACAGTTATCAGAATGCTATTACAGCTATTAGAAATATGATAACTCAACCACTTATTCTTGGACAATTCAATATTCTGGACAAATTTGTTGATTCTGCTTCTCTGGATAACATAAATGATTTTGGAAATCTTGATACTGCAGAGGACGAACTGGCAAATTATTTAACGTTCTATACTGGTTTGATGTTTTATCAAATCAAAGCGACAATTTTAATGAATGAATATGCAAATTATTTTGTTGATTATGATAATGTAATTCTGGAAGATGATTATTATCAAACATATGATTCGGATACGGCAAATAAAAACAATTCCAGTTTAATGGTCGCTCTTAATGAACAATTAACCCCATATTTGAATTCATCTGAAAGGCTGATAAGCCAGTTTAACAGCGGAGATATTTACAGACAATATGGTTATGGTGATAAAATTAGAAATTCAGATTTATATCCCTTTGTAGATTTATTATTTGGAATTGTAAAAAACTACCAGAATTTTTTAATTTTTAGATTAGTCTGGTCTGAAGAACAAAGCGATTTCAATATTTCTCTTACAGAAGAAGATGTTCAGTTTACTTTAAAAAATTATTATTCTGAAAACATTCCTATAGATTCAAACTACACAAAAACATCAACCTTTAAACTTTATTCAAAGGGCAATGCGTCAGATTCATTCATTGGAGGAGTGAAAAGGTTTGTTTTTACAGATGTTCCTTATTATGAAAATTTAACTGTGTCTCTCCAAAGTGAAAATAAGAAATTAACTGACAACGGTTGTAGTAGAAATTTCTATCTATATTTTCCCAATGAGATTGAATTCGACATAGATGATTTGATAAATGATAATAACCCTTTAGAAAATTACGGTGTTAACATTTCACCTGAAAGCGCTTCTTATACATTTGGAGCTTTCACTTCTGAAATAACCAATAGTAGCTATATGTACGGAGATTTCTCACTATATAATGAAAAAGAAGCATTAAAGCTCGATAGAGTTTTCGGAGGCTCCACTTACTATATTCAATACAGCCACGGTATGACAACATATCCAGTTTCATTTTCACTTGATCTTGAAAACGATGATGACAACATAATCAATTCAGGTGATAAAGTCAAATGCTGGTGTAAATCCTCAGGTTTTGGTGGTTACAATGACGATCACGAAGGATATTTATCTGTATATAAAAAAAGCGGAAAGGGTAACCATATTACTGTACACTCAGAAGGAAACGATACACTTACATGTAATGTAATCAAAGTAAATCACACCCCTTCTGGAATTCTTTTCAACGATGACATAATTAGATCTGGCGATATTTTTATTCTGGAATTTAGAGATGGAAAAAGCATGATAGGTGACACAGGAGAAAAATATAACAGATTAATGGAAAATATTCACCCTGATAGAAATGATACGAAAAACTGGTTATACCAATACTAATATATTTTCATCTATAAATAAGCCCTCTTTATTGAGGGTTTTTTTATTTGTTCTTTAAGCTTTTATTTAATAATTTTTTATTAATATGAAAATTCTTAGTGTCTCATAATAATATCTTTAAAATGGAGTTATAATTTATTTATAGTTTTTCATTAGTTATATCTTTTTCACACATCTATTCGGAAATATATTTATTGGGGGTGCATTTAATGAAAAAAATGGTAGTTATTTTTATTTTTGTTTTATTCTTTTTTTTATTTACAGGTTGCTTCAATCCAAATCCTGCGAAAGATATTCCGAAAGTAAGTTTAAAAACCTATTCAAGCCTTGACTTTAATTTTATAGGCAACTTCATTTCTCAGTTAAATACTAGCGGAGAGATAAACAACACACTTCCTGGTTCTTCTTCTAATGGTTCTTTATCTTTTGGAAAGGTTTTACAAATTTTTGGAAAAATTCTTAACGCTAAAGCGGAAAAACAATTTATGGAAACTGTTGTAAATGATTTGAATAAGATTATATACAAACTTGACAATATGGAAATGCAGATGACAGCTAGTTTTAATGTAGTTTTATCTGCAATTTCAGACGCATCTCTCAGTGAAGCAATAAATCAACTCAACAATCACATAACAGTTATTGATAACGGATGGGAAAAATATATTGGAAAGTATGACAATGCAACCGGTGAAAAATTAACAGATGGTTATCTGGATTTGGTATCTGAATCAGAAATTTCTACTCAAACACTTTCCAATGAAACAGATTATTTTATTAATTACATCTCAACTGATGTAGAAAACCACAGTTATCAAAATGCAATAACTGCTATAAGAAACATGATAACCCAACCCTTAATATCCGGTCAGTTCAATATTCTCGATAAGTTTGTAGATTCAATTTCTCTGGATAATATTAATTCTTTCGGTAATATAACAGCTGCTGAGAATGCTCTGGCAAATTATTTAACCTTTTACACAGGCCTTATGTTTTACCAAATGAAAGCTACTATTCTCATGAATGAATATGAGAACTATCATGTAAATTTCGATGATGTCATTCTAGAGGAGGGTTATTATGAAACATTCGATTCGGATAACGCTAAGAAAAACAATTCTGATTTATTAGCTGATTTAAAGGAGCAGTTAACAAATTATTTAAACTCTGGAGAGCGTTTGATAACTCAATTCAATAAAGGGGATTTATGCAGACAGTATAGTCTTGAAGATAAAATAAGAAACTCTGATTTATATCCTTATCTGGACTTATTGTTTGAAGTAATTCAAAACTATCAGAACACTTTTATATTCAGACTCGTCTGGTCAGATGAACAAGCTAGTTTCAATACGGATTTGACAAACGAAGATGTTCAGTTTGACCTCCAAAATGCGAGTGGGGAAAATTTGGAAATGGATAATAATTATTCCAAAACTTCTGTCTTTAAATTATATTCGAAGGGTGATGCGGTTAATTCATTCAATGGAGGCATAAAGAGATTTGTTATTAATAATGTTCCAGAAAACGAAAACCTAACTCTAAAACTCACCGGCGAAAACAAAACACTTACAGATGAAGGTTGTGACAAAAGCTATTCCATATACTTCCTTCAAACAACACAGTTTACCTTTAATGATATTTTAAATGATAATAATCCTCTAAAGGATGTAAACTCAGCTCCAAAAAGTCTTTCTTATACTTTTGGAGCCTTTTCATATGGTCCATGTAATCCAGACAGTTATATTTTTGGAAATTTTTCTTTCTATTCTAATAAAAATCCTGTGTTGATGGAAAGCATTTGTAGCGGTTCAACATATTATCTTCAGGATACTAAAAAGCATCCAATCACTTTCCACCTTCTACTTGTAAACGATGATGGAATTATAAACTCAGGTGATGAAGTGAACTGCTGGTGCAAATCCCCTAACTACGGTCACAATGAGGGAGAAGGCTATTTATCAGCATATAAAGGCGAAGGAAAGAGTCACCACATAACAATTCATCCAAAGATAGAGGATTCAATTACCTTTAATGTATTGAAAGTTAATCATACACCATTAGGCAATCTTTTGAGCGATGATATTATAAGAGCTGACGATATTTTCATATTAGAATTCAATAATGGAAACAGTATGGTTGGAGACACCGGTGAAAAGTATCACCGCCTCATGGAGAATCTGAATCCAAACAAGGACGATACCAAGAACTGGTTATACGAATATTAATAACGAAATGTTTTTTGCTAGCATCTTTATTGAGAACTTTTTTCATTTTTTTATCTAAAGTATAATATCATTAGTAATATATTGTAATCTATTTGTTTTTATTAGTTAGTTTTTGTTGTTAAATCTTGTACAAAAATTAAATATCAGATTTTTATTTTATTTTTATCATCAATTATCACCAACAATTATTTTAATAAAGGAGATTTTTTTATGAAAAAATGGTTAGTTCTTTTTGTTACTGTGATTTTGATGTTTTCATTTACAGGATGTTTGAAACCACCTGATCCATCACCAAAGGATTTTAATCCCTTAGAGATTTACTCAGAAAATGATTTAAGTTATTTTTCAGAAATCTTTTCTTTTTTTAAATCTTGCTCCCCGGAAAGTGATTTAAATGAAGAGAATCAAATGGATTCAGGTTTCATAACAAAGAAATTGGTAGGACAAGTAGTACAGGGTCTTTTGAATTTAAAAAAGAATCAAGACCTTAAAAATTATGAACAAGTTGTTCTCGCAGAATTGAATAAAATGCAAAACGATCTGGATAGTCTGATAGTAAAGGTAAATGATGGCTTTAATGATCTTGATCAAGCCCTCTCAGAAATTTCCTTTGACAGTGCAATGTATAATCTTAACCCCGATTTGAATAATATAACTAATTTCTGGGACAATAACTATTTAAACTCCAATGAAAATTCAAATGTATTAATAAATTACATCACAAAACATTCTGAAGCAGGTGATTTGAGTACGTCTACAATTCAGAGTGTTACAGATGGTTTTACTAAAAGACTTAATGATAAGATGTCTGAAACAGGAAACACATTGGAGAATTCACTGAACAATATACATGATTCGATTGTTGGTGATAATGTTTTCTATCAGGAATCTATATTAGAAGATTTCTCAGATCTTCTTGTAACAAGTTATTATGAATATTTTGGTGATAACAGCAGTTATGAAGTTGAAATTAATGGTTCAAAATATATATTATCATTTACTGACGCTGTTGTAGCAGCGTACTTGCAATTCTATTTCAAATTACTCGTTACTCAAATTCAGGGTACTGTGCTTGTTGCTGAATACTACAACTACACCGATTATGACAATCCAGCTTATAACGACAAAGAAATAATTCTTACAGATAATGATTATGAATACGTTATGACAGACAGGGCCATTGAGTGGGTAGATAACCTTTCTGAAAGATTGACTGAACAAATGGGTGTATTCATGAACAATGCAGAAAAGTTGATATCCCAGTTCAACAGTGGTGATATTTACAGAGAATATGAAGGTGATGACGATTATTATGTTAGAAACTCCGATTACTATCCATTTATTGACTGGCTGGTTCAGTTGGTTTATGGCTATGATAATATCTTCGTATTCAGATTGGTTTGGTCTGAAGAAAACGCAACATTAGATATACCAATAACAGTGAATGGTGAAACAGGAACTTTTTCTGAGGTGTTTAACAAACTTGGAAATTCTTCTTATGATTTTGATTTGAAACTGCATAATGAAAGCACTGATGAATTTTATCTCGCTCAAATAGATGAGGATAATCCTGAAAACCTTTCCTGCATTTCAAAATTTAATCTATATTCTGAGGATAGTTTAAATACCACATTCCAGGGAGGTATTAGAAGATTTGTATTCTCAAATATCCCCGAAGATGAAGAGTTGCGTCTTAAATACTACAACTGTGATCTTCCACCTATTTTACAAATTTTATATACCTATGATGGAGGTGCAGATTATCCTATTTTTTATCTTATGCGCTACAAATATTATTTCACATACTCAGATCTTTTAGCCGAGAATAATCCCCTTTCTATTATCTTGGATGATTTACCCCAGGAAGAAACTGAAAATTTTGATATAAATTGCGTCTCCTTCACATTTGGAGCATATATGAATCCTGATGAATATGAGAAAGCAGGTATTCTGTATCAGGATGGGGAAGAAATAGATATTAAAAACAGTACAATGCGGTTCAGCCTATGGAAAGAGGATACATACGACATACAAACATTGAGTCCAAGACATGTTATTTTTGAATATATGGGTAATGTATCAAGATTTTCGTATATTCCAGTAGATGAAATCGGTCCTCTGTATGATGGAGATAATGTTTATATTTACGGTTGGTTCAATAATTCATACGATAATAGGATTGATACCTATATGCATATCGACAAAGTAGGAAAAGAGAAGAGTTTTGAAATGAACAAAGATAAAGATAAGAAATTAACGATGAAAGTACTAAAAAAATATGTAACACCTTCTGGAAAACTCTTTTCAGATAAGAATATGAGGAGAAATAATGTGGTTTGTTTTTCCTTCAATGGAGGGGACAGTTTTGTACATGGAAGCAATGATGGTAATGGAAAGTTGAAGGAAAGCGTTGGAACGGATGAGTTAGACAGTAGAAATTGGTTTATATTCTGGTAAGCTTTCTACAGATTGATTAAGATGGGTTATAAAAAAATAAAAGGAGCCTTTAAGGGCTCCTTTTTTAATGTATTTCAGTAAATTTCAATTTTATATTTATTATTCAATATAGATTATTTTTTGTATCTGATTCTTGTCATTTTTAGTTATAATCATTCTAATATCATCAAATAAAAAGGGGAAATAGTTATTAATAAATTATCTCAAACCTCTTTTGTTCAAATGGAAAAGGCTCGAATATATCATTTAAAATTTACAAATTAAAGAAAAGTCATTATTAATTATTATTTTCATAAATAACTATAAATTAAACTCGAAACAAAATCCATTTAAGTTAAACCCCAGAGATTTAGCCACTTTGAAAGATGCAATGTTGTTATCAGTACACCTGTGTTGATTTATTTTTCCAGATTTAATATTATGCTCACATAGTTTGGCAACAGTTGCCTTTCCATATCCCATTTTTCGATAATTTTTATCCGTTAAAACTCCCAAATCAGCAATATAATCTCCAAAAAACAGATTACTTGAAACAGAAATGATTTTATTATCTACAAAACAGCCAAAAATCACAGGATGATCCAATTCTACAAAGGAAACTGCATCATCTTTTTTAGAACTCCTTTTTTTGAAATCGTTAAAACTTTCCCTATCAGATTCATTTAACTTTCTTATTTCACAATTATTAGGTTTTCTGTATTTAAATTTTTCTGGAATTAGATAGGATATATAAGTCTTTTCTTTTATAATAAAATTTTTATTTAGTATTTCTTCCATCCTATCTGTTTCTGATTCGAGAAGAGCTTTCAATGAAATGTTTTCCACATTTATATCTCTGTACTTTATCACCCTGCAATTATCAAAAATATATAGTTCTGCAAATCCTTCCTTCATATTTTCCGATATGCCATAGAAAACATCAAAATTACCAGCTTTGAAAGAATTAAAATCATTGTTCCAGTAATTTAAAATATTATTTTCAGTCTCTTGATTTTGAAATTCTTCGAAAAAGCTCATCTAATCTCCTCCCTTTTAGGTATTATAAACTAAAAAGTTATCTATAAAATACTTCAAATCATTTATAATAAAATAAGAGTATAAAGGAGAAAAAAAATGAAAAAAATAAATTTAGTATGTACAAAATGCGGAAAGAAATATTCAATTAATGAACCGAATTTCAGATGTGGAGATTGTGGAGAACCTCTTGAAATAGAAATATTTTCAAAAAATAAATTAAATGCTGGAAAAGAAAGAAATATTCTTAAAAAATATTCTGATTTTTTCCCATTTGAAAACATAGATTCTTCTCTTTCTCTCGGAGAAGGAACAACTCCTCTTATAAAATCAACCAGGCTTGGGGAAAGATTAAATATAAACTTATTTTTTAAAAACGAATCTCTCAATCCTACCTGGTCCTTTAAAGATAGAGGAACATATGTTGCTCTTCAGCATGCTTTGAAATTAGGATTTAAAAGAATCGGAACGGTTTCAACCGGCAATATGGCTTCTTCCGTTTCTGCTTATGGAGTAAGAGCAGGACTAGAAACTACAATTCTTGTCAAAATGGGAATGGCAAAAGAGAAAATTGCCCAAACAGCTATTTATAATCCGCAAATCATTGAAGTTGACGGTGACTACGGTTCATTGTACTATGAAAGTTTGAAACTTGGAAAAGAAAGAGAAATATATTTCATGAATTCAGACAATCCCTTTAGAGTTGAGGGATCTAAAACAATAGCTTATGAAATAATTGAGCAGATGGAGTTTTCTTCTCCAGATTTTGTTGTTATTCCTACGAGTTCAGGCGGAAATATAAGAGGTATTTATAAAGGATTCAAAGAATGTTATTTGAATGGGTTAATTGATAAAATCCCGACGATTATCTGCGTACAGGCTAAAGGATGTTCACCGATTTACGATGCATTTAAAAATAAAAAAACAGAAATTAAAATATTTGAAAATCCACATACGATAGCCCATGCAATAGAAAATCCCTTTCCTCCAAGCGGCAATGCAGTTCTCAGATTATTAAAAGAGAATAATGGTCTATGTGTAGCTGTAGAAGAAGAGGAAATTTCTAAAGCACAGGAAGATTTAGCAAATGAAGGCTTATTCGTTCAGCCAGCTTCAGCTGTCTCATTAGCTGGTTTAAGAATATTAAAAGCAAAAAAGCTTATTAATGATAACTCTAATGTTGTCTGTATCTTAACCGGAAGCGGACTAAAAACAATTTCAAATTTTAATAATAAAGCCAATACAAACCAATGTACTATTGAAGAATTAAGTAATCAACTATAAAAAATATTATTAAAGGAGGTGTTTCCAGTGAAAGTAAATTTAACTAAAAGAGATGACATCGCTCCATTATGCCCAAATTGTGGGGCGGAACTTAGCGATATGTACTATCAGGAAAAGGGTGCTGGAATGCTGGTTAGTAAAACAGTCATTTATTTCTGTCCCTACTGCAATAAAGTAATTGGAATTGCAAGAAGTAATATGGGGTAGAAGTACAGTTGTTAGTTATTGGTTATTAGTGATTAGTGAACACCCATAGAAACATAGAGAAAGCACTGAAATAGATCGGAGGAATTTAAATTCAAAATTATTAGATTACACTCTAAAAAAAGAATCAAGTTTTATAATTATCTTTTGGTGTTCACACTTACAAATAAAAATTTTTTAGTCCATACTTCTGATGCTTCATTATCATCATATCCTCGTATAACCTTATTCAGCTTTTAAGCTTTTCTGCTTATTAAAACTTTAATCTTCTTTAGTCCTAAGGCATGTTTTTTAATTTACTTAGCAAAAAGCGGGGATTTTTTATTCTTATTCAAATAAAATATTATGAATTTATTCGTTTTTAAATTGGTTATTTGTTATTATATGACATGAGTAATTTTTTTTATGACTTAGATAAAGAGATTGAAAAAATTAATAATTTAAATGATCTATCCTTTGAATATAGAAATCATGACCCCGAATATTCTTATGGTCTGGCTCTTGATGCTCTTATGCTTTCTCAACAATATTCTTATAAAAGGGGAATCGCTTATGCTTATTTGAATATTGGAAATTATTTATTATCGAAGAATAATCTTGATGAAGCTTATTCAAATCTAAAGGACTCTCAGTCTATAGCTAAAAAAATTAATGATTACTCTATAGAGGTGAAATCTTATAACTCAATTGCTAGATATTTCTTTTTTAAGGATAACTACGTGAAATGCATTGAATTTTTAGAAATGGCACTAAAGATCTGCGAGAAAAACGATGATGATTATCAGATAAGTATTATTAACAATATTGCAGTTATTCTAATAAGGCTTGAAAAGTACCAGAATGCTTTGATGTACCTAAAAAAAGCATTTAAAAGAAGCATTGAAGTTAATTACTTTGACACGAATATTGTTATAGCAAATATCACAGAGTGCTATGTGGAACTAAAGGATTTTAATAAAGCCGAAGAATTTTACAATCAAATAATATCTTCAGACTTCTCTTTGAAAAATCCATCAGCAATTGGTCATTCAAATATAATTATGGCTGAGTTATACAAAAATCAGAAAAAAACAGATAAAAGCATTCAGTATTTCGAAAAGGCAAGGAAAATTTTTTTTGAAACTAAAAACAGTTATTTTTCTCTCGAGAGTGCCATTGCATACACTAAATTCTTAGTTTCAGTTAACTCCCTTGATAAAGCTCTGGAGGTTTTACAGAAAACCGAAAAAACAATCGATCCTCACAAACACGAAGAAGCTTTGAGTAGATTTTATAAAATTTTTTCAGAAGTTTGTGACCAAATGCAAATGTTCCAGGAAGCTTATATTTATTTTAAAAAATATTTTGAGTTACATGAAAAAACAACCTCAAACATTCTAAATAAGAAGATTGAGACTCTGTTAAAGAAGGCTGAAATCGAGGAGACAAAGAAATCTGAAAGATTATATAACGAACAAAGGCTTAAAACTCTTCTTGAAATAACAAAATACAGTCCTGATGAAATGAAGGACCTGCTTTCTTATACTGTTGAGCAAATACAAAAAATGAATGAATCTCAGTTCACTCATCTTTATAAGTACAATACGAAAAAGAAAGATTATATATTCAGTCTCTGGAATAAATCATTTGAAGAAATAGATGACCCATATTTAAAAGAGTCTATAATAAGTGAAGAGAAAAAATTAAGAGATAATATGATTAAGAATCAAAAACCATTTATTTTAAAAAAACCTTCAGATGAGAATGGTCACATAAATAACTTTCTAAGCATCCCTCTAAAAGTTGATGATATCATTTTAGGTATTAGCTTGATAAATGGAAAAAAAGAATACACTAACTATGAGCTTAATCAGTTGAGAATAATTCTCGATTCCCTGGATAAAAGACTTAGGATTAACAGGGGCCAAATTAATCTTCAAAATAGCGAAAAAAAGTACAGATCGCTTATAGAAAACACTCAAGATATTATCATTTCACTTGATAATGAAAATTCAATTGTTTCAATTAATAATTCAGGCAAAAGCTTTTTCCAGAAACCAAGATGTGAAATTATTGGAAAGAAATTTCTTCAAATAGATAGCACTCTTTGTTACAAAGAAAATTTGTTAAGTATATTAGGCAATGTAAGAAAAATAAAAAAGACTATCTTAACAGATATTGTATTCAAAAAAGGAGAAGAAATATTTTTTAATGCATCATTTAATCCACTTATAGACGAAAACAACTATGTGAAAGCTGTTTCAATAATAATGAGGAACACAACAGAAATTAAAAAAAATGAAGAAATAATTGAAAAGTTAGCTTTTTATGATCAAATCACAGGGCTTTCAAATAGGAACTCAATTAAAAAAAGAATGGATTATCTCATTGATAAAGGAAAATCCTTTGAAGTTTTATATCTAAATATTAGTAAGTTTAAAGAGCTGAACAATATTATCGGAATAGAGCAGGGAAATAAAATTTTGTTTAACTTATCAGAGAGAATTAAAAATCATTTCTATGAAAATAATATTTCCAGAATAACTGGAGATGAATTTGTAATAATCTGCGAAAATCATATAAATCATAAAGAATTTTTAAAGAAAAAAATAAATAAAATCTTTGATGAACCCTTCGAAACAGAAGGATATAAATACAGCTTAAACGGATATGTTGGATTATCATCCTTTCCTTATGATGCAAAAACAACAGAAGATCTAATTAAATTTGCAAATATTGCCGCAAACAAATCAAAATCTCTAGGAAAAAATTCTTTTCAGTTATTTACTCAAAAAATGCTTTCAGAAATGAATAGGGAACTATTAATTAAAAATGAAATCAAAAACGCTCTCGATAAAGGAGAATTTTATCTTGTTTATCAACCTATAGTGAATTCAGAAAACCAAAAAATTGAAATTGCTGAAGCTCTTTTGAGATGGGAAAATCCTCTTCTGGGTTCGGTGTCACCCCTTGAATTCATACCTTATCTGGAAGTAACTGGAGAAATACAAAGAATTGGAAAATGGATCATAAAAGAAATTTGTAATGATTGGAAAAGAATCTTTAAAATTAATAGTGATATCGTTATTTCTATGAATGTTTCTCCTGAGCAGATTAAGGATTCTCATTTTTTTGAAGTTGTTAAAGATATTATCAACCGCTCTCAAGCAGATCCAAAAAAATTAATTATTGAAATAACTGAAAGTAGTCTTATGGAAAATATTGAAAAATCAACAGAAGTATTAAATAATTTAAGGAATTTCGGTATAAAAATAGCTCTTGATGACTTTGGGTCAGGTTATTCTTCGTTCAATTATTTAAGTGAACTTCCACTTGATATCATTAAAATTGATAAGAGCTTAATTGATAAAATTAAAACTTCCAAGAAAAAATATGTGTTAATCGATACCATTATTAATTTAGCTAAAAACCTCCATTTAAAAACAATAAGTGAAGGCATTGAATTAAAGAATCAGTATGAATACTTGAAAGAAAGTAAATGCGACTACATCCAGGGTTATTACTTTTATAAACCAAAGAAAATAAATGAACTAACAGAAATTCTAAATTTAAAAAAATAATATTCTTTTTAAAAGCTATTATAAAATATCAATTTTCATCTTCTATGTGATAGTATTTAAATATGACGGTTAATGATGATAATAAATTAGTTTTGCAAGTAGAAAATTTGAGTAAATCCTATGACTATAATAAAGCAGTCGAAGGAATATCATTCAATATGAAAAAGAGTGACCTTTTAATTCTTCTCGGTCCCAACGGAAGCGGAAAAACAACTATTTTAAAGTGCATCATGAATCTTATTCAATCTTATAGTGGAAATATCGTAATGGATGATACTCCATCATATTTACCTGAAAAAAAGAAGCTATATTTTTCTTATAGAACAGATAAACTTTTAGATATTTCCAGGAGTTTAAAGTTTGGTCTGAATGTGAAAAAATGCGTTTCAATGTTGAAGGAATTTGATATTCCATTGAATCAGAAAATTTCAAATTTATCTCAAAATGAAATTTCTCTTGTATATTTTTCACTGGTTATTTCCCAAGTTTCTTCAATATACATTTTTGATGAACCAACCTGGGGATTAGACCCTTTATCCAGAGAAAAGGTAATTAAATATATTATAGATCTATCAACTGAAAGTAATACTATATTAATAGCCATTCACGAACCATATCTCATAGATAAATTTAGTGGAAAAATATTGGTAATTGATGAGGGTAAAATTGTTTATCAAAAAAACGAACGTGTTAGTGGAGATAATCAATCATTTGAAGATTTATTCAAAAAAATTTTTAACGGAGAAATGAAATGAAAAAAGAATTTTATGATATGAGAATGAGAATTCTTTTGATATTAATTGCGATGATGATTGTTTTTATAAGTTTTGGAGCGATTCATCAACTACCTATTGAATCCAAACTCTATTATGATGAAGATGCTAAACAATTATCAGAAGAATATGAAACCCTTGATTTTTCTCCTGAAGAAGAAGCTTGGACCTATTACATCTATTCTCAGTGGTTTGGTAACACATTTGGATTACTGGTTCCTATAATTGCAATAATAATTACTTTTCCGTTATTTTCATCAGAATCTGAAAACAATACACTGGTATTTTTAGTTGTAAGAAAAGGAAGATTATTTACCTTTGTAAATAAAGCTTTATCGGGGCTGATTGCCCTTTTAATATTGCTTTTTTTCTATTCAGTATTTCCAATTTTTTACTCGTCACTAATATCAAAAAGTTTTCTAGTTGATTTTGTTCCTCATTTTTCGGTTTCTATTTTGGTGGGGGGATTCTTCTGGTATTCAATTACTTTAATATTTTCTATAATCTTCAATGATAAGGTTAAACCCATTCTTGCATCTCTATGTATTTTAATCCTTTCAACCTTTTTAGGATTTATAAATAATTTGAATTTCTTTAATACTTATAATTATATAAATGGAAGAGAAATTTTAAATTCCGGCAAGTTAGATCTGATCTATTCGATTATTTTATTGATCATTTCAACACTTATTCTCTTTATTAGTTATTTTATTTTCAAAAATAAAGATATAGATACTTAGGAGGGATTAATATGATTTTAGTAAAATCTGATAATATTCCTGGACATGAAAATGAAAACGTAATAAATTACCGAGGATCGGCCTACGTTTTCACCAGGTCCGATGGCGTCTGGACACAGCAGGCTAAGCTGACCGCTTCCGACAGCGCCCCGTACGATTACTTTGGGTGTTCAGTATC
>CAZGZM010000004.1:0-3589 GCA_964529955.1 uncultured Thermotogaceae bacterium | reverse complement strand
AACATCTGATAATATTCCTGGACATGAAATTGAAAAAGTAATAAGAATTGTTATTGGAAACACAGTAATGTCAAAGCATATTGGAAGAGATATAGCAGCTTCCTTTAAAACACTAGCAGGCGGTGAGATAAAGGGCTATACGGAAATGTTAACCGAAGCCAGAAACATTGCAATTCAGAGAATGATCGATGAAGCTGAAAAAATCAACGCCGATGCGATTATCTGTTTCAGGCTTGGAAGTTCTTCCGTAATGTCCGGGTCTGCAGAAATGGTCGCCTATGGTACAGCGGTAAAAGTCAAGAAAACTGAATAAAAAAGTATTTTGAATATTTTTATTTTAAAAAACTATTGAAACTAAAAGTTCATAGACATTCTTAAACATTTAAAAGCTAAGCTTTCAGGATAATTTCGTTAATAATGGACAAGAATTCTTGAAATTATGGTGTAACTCCTTATAAGGAAATGTGTACAAAAAAAGTCATCGAAAACTCTTTTTTTAAAAGTTCAAATAAAATCATTAATATATTATTGGATCTCTTCTGTTATAAATTTTAGAAAGGATATTTAAGCTTATCAGAAGCGAAGGAAAATGATATTTTATTCTAATTTTTAATAATATTTTTTTAACCTTATTTTATTTCAATAAAATATCTATCATCAGTGATACTCAATTTACCCTTTATTTTTCCAGCATCTTTAATTTCTATTTTTTCTCCCCTTATTAAAGGTTTTTCTGAAGTAAAAAATATTATTTCGCTGAAGATAAAACTTTTTCCTATTCTCTTTACAACACTCTTTCCCTTTACATAAAAGGGATTCTCGTTGATTTTTGTAGCAAAAAAGTCTTTATTCATTATATAGGAATCTTTCCAGATTATATTCATCGGGTCTAATCCCATTAATGGAAATTTCCCCTTCAATACTACTTTGTAACCTTCACTGTTAAAAAAATCATCAAATATTTTTTTTATTGACCTTTCTTCATTCTCTAAGGATTTCTTTATCTCCATTTCATCACTTCTTTTAATTTCAGGAATTGAAAATTTACAGTTTTTATAATTTGTTTTACTCTTTAGAAAATCACAAAGATATTTATCGGAATTTGTATACTCTCTTTTCCAGTTATCCCTTAAATTATCTAACAAAAAGCATAATATCATTCCAGGAACATAGCAACTCATCCGAAATTTGTTCAAATTTACTTCAGAACTCAATAAGTCAGAGGATCTCTTAACAATAACTTCATTTAATGATCTCTTTGATAAATAACTAAATACGCAAGTTTCTAAATATAGAGCCGTTCCCTCAATGCTTTCAAGAGCGAGTTCGTAATTGATCGATTCACCAATTAATACTTTTCTTTTTTTCCTTATATAAATAAACCTTGACAGAATTTCATTCATCTGTTCAAAATTTTTACTCATAGCAACTTTGTAAAGGAGCTTTCTCTCTAAAAATCTTAATTTCATGTTTTTAAAAGTGAAGGGATACTCGATAACATCGAGTTCATTCGCCCAGCGTTTATCTTTCTTTATTAATTGATACCCATGAAGTCCCTCGTGAAAGAGCAAAGATACCAATTTTTCAAAACTAATTGAGGAACTAACAGTATCTAAATCCCATATTGCTATTTGCTGACCCTCAAAATTTATTGAAGTGTTACCGTAAAACCTGTCATCTTTTTCTCCAATCAAAACTCCCGATACTTCTTTGAATCCCTCTGGAAATACTTTATAGCCTGCAATGCATACAACTTTTTTATTATAAAAAGCAACCGGTAATTCGGGATATCCAGACCAGAATTTTTCTCTGAACTGTTCACATTTGAACTTTTCTTCTATTCTTTTTGTTAAATCTATTATTTCATCAACATTTTTCAACATTTATCCACCTCATTAATTATAGCTAAAGATAAATATTAAGCATTTATAATATTACTTATACAACTATTTATATTTTCAGGATTTATTCGGGATTGGTCTGATATTTGGGTAATTTTATTATAAAGGTTAATACTGCACCAATCAGACTTAATATCATAGCTACGATGTAACTGAGGTCGTATCCTCCAGTAATATCTCTTGCAATTCCTCCAAATAGAGGTCCTAATACACCTCCTACACCCCAGGCAGTAATCATTATTCCATAATTTACTCCGAGATGCTTAATTCCGTATAAATCAGCTGTTAATGCTGGGAAAATGGTCAGCATTCCTCCAAAAGTAAATCCCACAAGGCTTTTTCCAACGAGCAATGGAAATGGTTCTGTGAAAAGTGGAAATAGTAGAAAAACAAGTGCTTGAATTGAAAACATAAGGAAAAGAGACATTTTTCGCCCAATAAAATCAGAAATTGTTCCCCAGCTTATCCTTCCAATAAAATTAAAAAGAGCATAAACAGTAACAATAAAAAAGGCATTTTCCATTGAAGCCTGTTCCTGTGCTATTTTAACCATTTGACCTATTATAAGCAAACCTGAAAAAGTTCCGCAGAAGAATAATCCCCAGATCAAATAAAACTGTTTTGATTTCAACATCTGGTTGTAGTCTTTATCTTCCGCCTTTAAATGTACTTTAGGTTTTCTTTTATTCTCAATGGTAATTGGAATATGCTCAGCCGGTGGATTCTTTATAAAGAATGATAAAGAGAATACTATAACAAAAAATAAAGCCCCAAAGGTAAAGAAAGTAGCTGGAATTCCTATGTTTTCAAGCAAAGTTGTTGCTAATGGAGCTATATAAACTGGCGCAAGTCCAAAACCACTTACAACAAGTCCCGTAATGAATCCTCGATGAATTGGGTTAAACCATTTTACAGCAGCAGGTGTAGGAGAAGAATAACCGAAACCAATTGCTAAACCGAAAAAAATCCCAAAGAAAATAGTAAGACCAATCACATTGACCTGCAATCCCGAAAATATAAATCCCGCTCCAGCTAAGAATGATGCCATAAGGAGAACAATTCTTGGCCCAAGTTTATCCTGCATTCTACCCGCTGGAATCATAGTAAAGGCAAAAATCGCAGAAGCGACCATATAGGGTATCTGAGTTTGAGTTGCTGTCCACTGGAGTTGATCGATTAAAGCAGCGGATATGACACTCCATGAATATAATACTCCTAATGTTAAATTTACTCCAAGTCCACTGAATACAACTACCCAGGCTCTCTTTTTTGCTTCCATATCGGCCACCTCCAAATTTAAAGAAATAAAAGACACTTCTTTAGAATTATTCTAAATTATGTTTTATGCAAAATCTTGAATTAATCTTTACAGAAACAAATATTAACTGATTTTTAAGTATATCCTCCAAATAAAAAAAGGTCGGGTGAAAAAAATTCTTCCCGATCTATTTAAAACTTATAATAAATGAATTATATATTATCATCAATTAATTTCAAATTCCTAATAATCATAAATGACTTTGAATTTATCTATTCTATACTAATTACATCTGATTTTCTTCAGTTTTCTTAACATTTATAAATTTCTTACCAATAAATTTTTTTGTTGTTGTTTATGTGATATATTTTTAATGAACTCTACTAAAATAAACATCTATATCTGATATAAATTTTAATTTCTAATCACT
>CAZGZM010000003.1:25877-28438 GCA_964529955.1 uncultured Thermotogaceae bacterium | reverse complement strand
GTATTGAATATTACAGACAATAAAAAATTAAGCCATATGTGGAAGGCACCTGGTGAATAGGGAGGTAAATTATGTTACTAGTAAATGAAAATGATAAAGAATATCGTTTTGGTGATTCCGGTCCTAAATATCTAATGAGAGGACCAAATGTGGATTTTGGAGTAGTCAGGCTCAAGCCCGGCGAGGGTTTCCCTACTCATTATCACGAAAGAATCGAAGAAGATTTCTTTATTCTTGAAGGAGAAATTGAATTTACAATCGATGGAGAGAAAAAATATGTATTGAAGCAAGGCGATTTTATCCATGTAGATCCAAATGAATCACATTACCTGGAAAATATCGGTTCAACAGCTGCTAAAGCGGCATTTGTAAAGGCACCATACGATCCAAAAGATAAAGTGGATGTAAAATAAAGGAGGTTTAAAATGAAATATCTTACAAAAATGAGTTATGGTAAAGAAAATAGAATGAATAAAATATTCCAGAAAGACGGAAAAACAGTTATGCTTGCAATTGACCATGGTTACTTCATGGGACCAGTTACAGGTATGGAAGAACCAATTAAGGCAACAGAAAAGTTATTACCGTACGTTGATTCTTTGATGTTATCACCTGGAATCTTGAATTCCTGCATTCCAGCAGATTACGATGGTGGAATCGTATTGAGATCCTCTGGTGGATCTTCAATAACACAACCTGACATATCGAATGAAATCATGACACTTGAAGCAATAGAAGCAGTTAAGTTGAATGCAGCAGCTATGGCATTATCATTCTATGTTGGTACAGAATTTGAAAAGCAGACAGTTGAAGCATTGGCAATGGCTATCAATGACGCAGCAAAATTAGAGCTTCCTGTTTTAGCTGTAACTGCGGTTGGTAAGGCATTAAAGGACAAGAAAGAATTGAGATTCCTCGGTTTATGTTCAAGAATGGCAGCAGAATTCGGTGCTGATATAGTTAAAACGTATTACTGTGAAGGATTTGATAAAATAGTTAAAAGAGAGAGGGATGCTTTTTTAAAAATTATAAATCGACATAACTTTATTGTTATTAAGAATAGAATGAAAGAAAATGAAGAGATTCCATTTTTCTTGGAAAAGATGGTGCTGATATAGTTAAAACGTATTACTGTGAAGGATTTGATAAAATAGTTAAATCTACTCCAAAACCTGTTGTTATTGCTGGTGGTAAAAAACTCGATACAAACAGAGACGTTTTTGAATTGGTTTACAGCGCAATGCAGGATGGAGCAGCTGGTGTCGATCTTGGAAGAAATGTATGGAAGAATGATGATCCTGAAATAATGATTAAAGTTATTAAAGCATTGGTACATGATAATTTGACTGCTGATCAGGCAGAAGAAATGTTCAAAGATCTGAAAAAATAATTTCACTGCACTTAATCCACTTCTAGGGGAGCCTAATAGGGCTCTCTTTTTTTAATAATATTTTTTATAGATAGTTATAAATTTTTTTCTATTCGTAAAGGTTAAAGGATCATTTTAAATAGATGTATATATTTAGATGTTAAAATAGCCTTCCAATCTTGTTTAGGAGGGTGATATTATTAAGAGAGGAAAAAAGATAATGATTGCAGTATTTGTTTTAATTCTTGTTTTTGGGACTTTTTTATATTTTCCAGGAAGAACGAAACAAATAAAAGATTCATCGGGAAAAATTATTGATGGAAGCATTGCAGAGATGACTAGGCTTGAAATTGGCGGAGCTTATCAATGGATAATCACACGTGGAAAAAATGAAGATAATCCGGTCTTACTTCTTTTATCAGGCGGACCGGGAGGAACCGAAACAGGAAGGTTCTTAAAATTCAATAATGAACTCGAAGATCATTTTGTAGTTGTAAACTGGGAACAAAGAGGGTGCGGAAAATCATATTCAGCTATTAAGGATAAAGATTCCTTTACTCTTGAACAGTATGTTTCAGATATTCATGAACTGACAGAATACCTTAAAAATAGATTTAATAAGGATAAAATTTACATTTTAGGTCATTCATGGGGTTCTATTATCGGAACTCTTGCTGTTAAAGAAAAACCAGAAAATTATTATGCGTATATTGGAGCTGCTCAAATGATTAATATCGAAGCAACTGACAAATATATGTACGACTTTGTATTGGAAACCTCAAAAAAATATGGAAATGACAAATTAGCTGAAGAATTAACAGAAAATGGTCCACCGCCTTACAAAGATGGTGATATCTTAAAAAGATACAAACCATTTTTAACCACTTATGCTCAGTTATATAAGAGAGAAAATCCTTTCAATGAAAAAAATACTGAATGGTACAGCTTAAGCAGTATGCTTATGATATCTGAATTTTCGTGGTTGGATAGAATAAAAGTTTTACTTGGATTACTAAATACCTTTGAGATAATGTATCCGGAAATTCAGCATATTGATTTCGTTGAGCAGGCTAACAAGCTTGAAGTTCCAGTTTACTATATTATTGGAAAGCATGATTATACTGCAAAATTTATACAAGAATATTTTGAAGTATTGGAAGCACCAGAAAAAAATTTATACTTCTTTGAAAAT
>CAZGZM010000003.1:0-25867 GCA_964529955.1 uncultured Thermotogaceae bacterium | reverse complement strand
GACTGAAAGCGAAAAATTTCATGAAATTATGATTAATGAAGTTCTTCATAAATCAATGTAGGTTTTAATTCTTTATTTCCAATGATTAATTATTTTTTTTAAAATAAAAATATTAAATAATATAGAAAGTTCTATTTTTTTCGTTATAAAAAAGCATGGTTATTTTGAGAAAATTAAGCTTTCTTATTTCATTTAAATTCAAAAAAATTTGTTTTTGCTAAAATAGTCATATATAGGCGAGGAGCTGAAATGAGAAAAATATTTTCATACTTTTTTTTTTAATCTTATCCTTCTCTAAAAAATTAGCAAAGAAAAGAGTCATAAATCTTAGTATCGCTATATAAAAAAGACAAAGGAACTGCGAGTAGTTGTCTACAGGGAATCATACTATGGATTTATTCAGGATGCATGTCTTGTTAAAGTCAGAATAAGATTTAGAAGATCTGATTGTGCCTATGCTTCAGAATGATAATTAATAAAAAAAAGCATTTTTTCAAAGAGTTGCTGAAAGAAATAAATGGATTGAAAAGAGATGAATTGTAATTTTTTTCAGGGGCATCATATCAATATAGCTTTAATATTATAAAGAATTAAAATGAAGATAATGGTGAGTTCTCCATTTTTCTTAGAGAATATAAAGCGTACAGTTCAGCTCCATATAATGATAAAATTGTATTGACTGAATATATTAGAAAAATGGCTAAGAAATGATATCAGTTAAACCTATTGGGAATTATGAAAAAATTTGGATTTAAAAGATGAGTAGTGGTAGCGAGATTTGTTAATTTCTTTAATTTAATTGAGAGGGGAGAAAGCATGAAGAATTTTTTGTTTATATGTCTTGGAATATTGATAGGTGTTGTTATTTTTGGTGCTATTGGAATAATTTATTTTACTTTAAACGAATATAATCCAGAGGATATTATTGATCTAAAAATAAATGTTAATTCCGATATCACAGCTCCAGCTTCTATGACTTTTGTAACATGGAACATTGGATATTGCGGACTTGGAGAAAATGAAGATTTTATTTTAGATGGAGGAAAAACATCCTATCCAGAAAAAGAAAATTTCTTACAATATTTCAACGGAGTATTGGAAACTATTTCACAAATTGAATCGGATATTTTCTTTATTCAAGAAGTTGATATCGATTCGAAGAGATCCTACAACACAAATGAATTCAAGGCAATTCAAAGTGTTCTTCCCTATTATGATTCTTGTTTCGCAACCAATTATAAAGCAGTTTTCGTACCCTTTCCACTTCCAAATCCCATAGGGAAGGTTGAATCAGGCATTGTCACCATGAGTGAATATATTCTGGATTCTGCAAAGAGGTACTCTCTTCCAGGTGATTACAGCTGGCCTATAAAAACTGTACACCTAAAAAGATGTATGTCAGTTTCAGAGATATCAGTCGAAAATTCGGAAAAAACTTTACTTGCTGTAAATATTCACCTTTCCGCTTACGATAGCGGAGACTTGAGAACGGCACAGATGGGATATCTTAAGGAATTTATTGAGGATAAATACGAACAGGGTTATTATGTAATCGTTGGCGGAGACTGGAATAATCAACTCCCAGTACCCGGAGCTGATCAATACGAATTGAAAGAGAACGGGAAATTTTGGATGCCTATGGAGGTTCCACCTGATTGGACACCAGAAAATTGGACTTGGGGAGCGGATGGTTCAGTTCCAACTTACAGATTGCTTGATGAACCTCTGGTAACAGCTGAAGAAGTTCAATATGGAGTAATAGATGGATTTTTAATCTCACCTAATATTGAATTATTGAGTGCGAATGGTATTGACTTAAAATTTCAGAACTCCGATCATAATCCGGTTAAAATACAAATCTCACTTAAATGATTACTTTGAATTGGTGTAGGCTATAGCGTCAATTTTTACTATAACGTTATTTTCTAAAAAATCTGTAATTATAATTGATCTTGAGGGGTAACCCTGCTTGAAATATTTATGGAAGACTTTATCCAGGTCTTCCTTTTTTTCTTTCTTCTTTAAAAAGAGAGTTATCTTAACAACATCATCCAGAGTCGCCCCTGATGCCTTTAGTTCTTCTTTTAGTGTTACGAAACATCTCTTGAGCGCATCCTGAAAATTTTCTTTGACTGATTCACCTATACTAGAAGTAAAAATAAAATTATTAGCTATTACACAGTTGGAGAAGGTAGAATTCTTTTCTGGGTATAAATCAATTTTTTCAATCATCGTTCTCACCTCCGGTTGTAAGATAAATATTAGCAAAAAGAGACTGATATAGTCAATGAAAAATATCTTTAATTACTGATTTGATAGAATATTATTGAAAATAATTTTTAGAAAGGGAAAAATTATGATTAAAAAAGATTCTGTTTAAGAAAAATTGGAAAGTGGGCGAGGGAACAAAATAATGTTAATGCAGTTATTTTAAATGGTTCAAGAGCAAATCCCTATTCAGAAACAGATGAGTTATCTGATTACGATATTGTTTTATTGGTGGAGGATATGGCAGAATTCAGAGACAGTGATAAATGGTTAGAATTCTTTGGAGAAGTAATGGTAATGTTTAAAGATGCCATTAATAATCCAGAAATTGATAATATCAAAACTTATACCCGCCTTGTTCAGTATAATGATGGTCTGAGAATAGATTTCAATCTTTGGTCTAAGAACTTTTTTTCAATTTTGATTAAGATGGTCAGACTGCCCGATTTTCTGGATACGGGATACGAGATAATTTATGACAGAATGGATATTACTAAAAATTTAAAACAACCCAATTACTCAGGGTATAAAATTGATAAACCAGAAAAAGAGGAGTTTATGAATAACGTAAACAGTTTCTGGTGGGGCATCATTTATGTAGCTAAAGCCTTGAAAAGAGAAGAACTGTTCTTTGCAAAATACATGCTAGCACATATAAGATTCAAGTTTCTTAAGAGGATGATTGAGTGGTATATTAACATGAAAAATAATCGGAAAATAAATCCGGGAAAATGCGGTAGAGAATTTAAAAATATCTTTCAGACGATGAGTGGAATGAATTAAGTGAAACATTCACAGGATTTGAATCAGAAGATAATTGGGAATGCCTGTTCAATCTGTTGGATTTTTATAGAAAAATTGCGATAGAAGTTTCCAATAATTTGGGATATAAGTATTCAGAACAAACCGATAAAGAGGTTACAAAATATATTAGAAAAATAAAAGAAATTTAGCTGCCAGCAGACATGATTATCTTTTCAGGAATTATTTCTTCAAGAACTTCTTCTACTGGTCGTTCTCCCCATAAACCAAGTTTAAATTCCTTTGAATAATCTTGAGCTTCAGCAAATATTTTCATGTATTCATCTTTGAAATCATAATTAAGATAAGCGTATCCATATCCGTTCAATATCGATAAAAGATTAAAAAGAACGTACTCTTTCTGACCCATAAAATCAACTGGAATCCATATATAAGCTAAAAGTCTGTCATAATAATCGAATTTATCCCAGTCATAAGAAAGTTTTATTATTTTTTCTTCGAATGGTATTACTTTTTTTACAAATTCAGATGCCTGAGTTCCATAATATTCCACTGGTTTTGAAGGATGAACAGTTTCAGGAGTGTCTATTCCCAGCAGTCTTATTTTTTCAATAAAAAATGAAAACATTCTAACATTAATGGTATCTCCATCAACATATTTCACTAATTCGGCAGAATGAACCGGTTCGTTCATTTCAAGCTTATTAAAAAGTTCAAAATATTCCAAAAAATAAAGTGTTTTAACACTTCCGTTTTCTGTTTTAAAATTCAATTCAATCGGTGTTTGAGAAAAACCCAATATTATTAGTGATATGATTACCGTCATCATAATTATCTTTTTCATTTTTTCACCTCTTTATATTTTCATTCTATCATTTAAAGTAATTATAATTTTTTCTTACTTAAGGAATATAAAAAATTACTTACATCACTTTATTAATGATATTTATAAGGCATATAATTAAAATAACAGGAGGGATTCGTATGGCGGTCATTATGAGAGAGTACCAGAAGCCTCAGGATTATGAAAAAGTAAATGAGTTTTTAGCAAGAACCTTTAATAATTATAAATATCCCAATTGGCCACAACCAAGATGGGAATATGCCCTTTATCATCCTATATGGAAAGAGAAATTTTTTAAATATATCAGGATATGGGAAGACAGTGGAAAGATTGTTGGAATGGTTAACATTGAACACTATCCAGGAGAAGCATTTATTCAGGTTGATCCCGAATATTCCTTTTTAAAAGCGGAGATTTTTAACTGGGCAGATAAAAATATCTACAATCAAGATGGTGATAAAAAAACTCTTACCGTTCAAATTAATGAATTTGACGATGAATTAAAGGAAATAGCTGAAAATAAAGGATTTTTTAAGGATGAAAGAGAGCAACCATGGTTTACTATTTCAAAGTTTAATATAACTGAAAAATTTCCTGATATAAAGTTACCTGAAGGATTTGAATTAAAGAGTTTAGCAGAGGAAGACGATCTTTATAAATTGGATAAATGCTTATGGAAAGGATTCAATCATTCAGGGGAGCCTGATTACGATATTGAAGGAAGAAAAAGAATGCAATCAGCTCCTAATTTTGATAAGGAGCTTAATATTGTTGTAGTGGCTCCGAATGGAGATTATGTGGCTTACAGTGGAATCTGGATGATTACAGAGTATAAGACTTCTTATGTTGAGCCGGTTGCTACAGACCCTACCTACAGAAGAATGGGTTTGGGAAAGGCAGCTGTTCTTGAATGTATAAGAAGAGTTGGAGAAAGAGGAGGAGAATCAGCTATAGTTGAAACTGCTCTTCCTTTTTACCTTTCGTTTGGATTTAGGCCTATATTCCAAAGATATCCATGGAAAAAAACATCATAAAAAAAGCCCCTTTCTAGGGGCTTTTATTTTTTAAATAAATAACCAGGGTCTAGCAAGATGAATTATTATTATCACCCAGGCTAAAAGATCTACAATTCTATGAAATATTCTCCAGGATATTTTCATCTTCTTTATTGTTTTTCCTATAATATAGGTCGCTAAAAGACCTAAAATGAATAAATATGCAAGGAGCCCTGTATGCCAGTAAAAATTATTACCAAGAGCAATAAATCCGTGTATCGGTGCAAGTACAACCATTAGCAATCCTGATATTCTGTGAAACTTTGTAAATATTTTATTTGCCGGGCGAAGTTTTTTCCATTTTGTTCTTTTTAGAATCTGCCTAATAATAAAAAGACATGTATTAAAAATAGCTAGTGAAAAAACTATCCATCCTAAAATCCTGTAAAAATCCATAATAACTCCTAGTAAGCTATGTATGCAACTACTGCATTAACTCTTTTATCCTCAATGTTGTTTTCAACTTTCTCATAATTTCTCTCTTTTTCAAGAATTTTTTCTACATTTTCATTAAGAGCAATGAGAAGTCCCAGAGGTTCTGCTCCTTCTATTTTTCTCTCTGAATGAGGAGCCTGTTTATCAAGTGCGTAAGTTAATTCTTCACCTGAACTGTGCCTGCTGTAATGAGATCCGCTTCTCCATTTTCCCAGGGCTTCAACTACATAAACCATACCAAAGGCTGCAACTGAAATAGGCTTTGAATCTTTTCCATTGAAATTAGGAAGATTTTCAAAGGAAACACCCAGATAAGCAATGGGGTTATCAGGCTCTAATAAATTATAAATAAAACCCTCTCTGTTCTCTAAAGTATCAGAAAGTTTTTGGAACTCATCCCATTCAATAACAAGAGGTCCTAAAGGTAAAAGTTCACTTATTTTTTGTGCCTGTTCCTCCGTCAAAGATTTTTCAGTTAAAGCTGACCCTGACAGCACAAATAGAGAATCCTCTTCAGAAACCTTATAAACCCAACCATTGACTGCAAAATGTCCAACATTTTCCACTTTGGTCATTGTTTGTAAGGTGATGAATCCATTTTCAGGGGGATTTTCAGATAAATCTAAATCAATTATAGATGATAATCCAAAAACTAGAAAAGATGAAGTGATGATAAAAAATATTAGTATTGATTTTTTCATTATGACACCTCCTTTTATTTTTCTTGAATTATAACAATTCTAACTATAAATAAAAACATTTATTAACACTAATGATTTCTCTATTTTAAAAAATATGTTTTTATTTCCACATTCTCTAATATCTCTAAACTTACATCACAATTTTCATTACCGTAATCCACATCGATATAGGGAATCTTCTGAAGAACCAAAGATAAAATCTGTATATCTTCAGGAACTTCATCAGGAGTAACATCTACATTATTTTGAACAACCATTCTTAACGGGTCTTGATTTCCAAAAAAGAATTCTATGAACTTCTCTCTTTCTTCTTCATCTAGCCAATAGGCATA
Organism: uncultured Thermotogaceae bacterium; assembly: GCA_964529955.1. Taxonomy (GTDB): domain Bacteria; phylum Thermotogota; class Thermotogae; order Petrotogales; family Kosmotogaceae; genus JASGMR01. The sequence continues at coordinate 19,470 of CAZGZM010000003.1, read as the reverse complement.
TCTTCCAATTTTCCCTACTGAAGTATCCACGGGTAACCAACCGTAGTTAGGCAAATAAATTTCTGCCCAAAAATGATCTCCTAGATTATTGAAGAAAATTTGAAATCCTCCAGTTGATCTTGCAGGAATGCCTAATGATCGACATAATGAGGAGAAAAACATAGACTGAGCACCGCAATCACCGTAGCCATGTTCAAAAACAGCAAGACTTTCGGGAATATTTTCTGCTTCAAGATATGCATGTGCAATAAGACTGTAATAAATATTATCTACTACATAATAATAGATTTTTTTCGCCATCAAATATGGATTTGTTTCTTCGCCAACTATGGATAAAGCAAGATCTCCCATTTCATCGTTATAAAAAATATTCTTTGATGATTCTGTATATGTTTTATATAACGCACTTTCCCTATCGTATTCTCCTATCTCATTAAGATCAACAATAAACTCTTGCTGATAATGTTTAAATGAATACATAACTGAAATATCTAGACCGTTATATTTCTCCATATCTAGATCAAAGTTAATATATCCGATATCACCTGTAGTTTTTGGATATCCTACAACAGCTTCAGAGGGCTCAATTTTTATTATTTCTATATCTTCTTGACAGGCTGTCTGCAAAGGCAAAGGAGTCCATAATTTTATATGCCCTTTATCTGGAAGTTTTTCTTCATCTACCTTTATTGAATACTCTACTAAATATTCTTTTGGATTGAAATAGGGACTGTATTCAGATTTGAAATCTGTTGCATCGATTTTTTCATGATAGTAATTTGAAAAAAAGGAGTCAATAAAAGTTCTATAATCATTACCCCATCCTTCTTTTTTCTTATTTAGCTCAATATCTCTGTAAAATAGATTTTCTTCAATTCCATCAAAATAGAACATTTCTCCATCAATCTCATATTTCTGGATCTTTTTCTCCTCTATGAACTGCAAAACTTCTTCATCTGTTTTTAATAGCGGATAGTTTTTTTGAATTATTTTCTTTGTTTGATTAAAATCAAAGGAAAAACTAAGATTTCTTTTAAATCTCTCTTGACTTTCAAAATAATTAGCATCCTTTTCAACAGAAAATGATAAAATCGTTAAAAGTGTCAAAAAAACAATCAATATACTTTTTGCTCTCATATAACCCTCCAAATATAAAATATTTTTTTAATGATTTCTATAATAATATTAACATAAAGATAATTCGTTTCATTTAATTTTATCCCTGATACTTTTTTTAAAAATTAATTATTAATTAAGGAATACAAATGGGAGTATATAAAATAAATGGATATTTAACCAATTAACTCAGATTATTACTTCATTCTCAGGAATAATGACTTTTATGTATAAATTAGGCAAAGGGAATCATGTTGAAGGGAGTAATCTCTCTTTGATTCAGTGGGTGCTGTTTTTTTAAAGGAGCATAAGTGACTATATTATTTAAAAATAACTTATTGGTTCTTAAGAAGATTTTAGAGTTCACTGTTAAAAGAAAGTATTACTCTATCTAAATACTTTTAAAATTTATATAGAAACTCAATAAATGGATATGGAGTTTAGAAAGATCAATTAATAAAATTGAATAAGTGAGAGAAAAAGTATTACTTAAAATATTTTTTAAGTGCGCAGAAGATCATCATGAGACTCAAATAGATATTCAAAGGATAGGAAGTCAGAAGTTTAGATTTTAACTAAAATAAACTATAAAAAGAAGTAAATTATACAATAAACCTTTACAATGCGTATCAAATTTTAAATTTTTTTTCTTTAAATAAAGAGTATAATATAGCTAGGATATCCTGAAATAGATAAATTAACATTAGGCATTTTTCAGAACCATGTAACTAGGAACTTTTTAGTAATTTTCACTTTGTACCTAGCAACGTGTTTTTTTGTTTAAGAAACAGGAAAGGTTTTTAAAGTAACAGAACAGGTGAAACAGAAGTGAAGTTTCTAGAAGCTAATCGATCAGTCGCAACGTGTGCGAAGATTTAATGTAAGGAAGCATGTATGAACTTTGAGTACTTTTGAGGACATAACTTGAATTTATTAGTTATGTCCTCATTCGTTTTACTAGCTTTCTTATTTATTAATCCTTTAATTTTTTCCTCTTAAAGAACTTCTCAATTTCATAAATCCATAGAATTGCACTACCAAGCCCCAACGAAAGAAGCAATTCAAGTCCAGAAAGAGCGACTGTTCCAAAGGCTGCCTGTAAAAATGGTATATAAATTACCATTATCTGTAAAAGAAATCCTGAAGAAAGTGCTATAAGAATCGCTTTGTTTTTCAATAATGACTCTTTGAAAACAGACTCTTTAGTCCTTATACATAAAGTGAAAAAGAGCTGTGAAAATACAAGAGTAGAAAACAAAAGCGTTCTCCAGGCAGGATTTTCCATCTCATGGAGGAAGAATCCACTTCCAAGAGAAAATAGAGAAATAACAAAACCGATAGAGATTAAAATACCCCAGTTGGTTCCGAGAATGCTTGTCTTTGTAGAATTTGGAGGTCTTTTCATTATTCCCTTTTCAGGAGGTTCAACTGATAAAGCAAGAGCAGGCAGCCCATCGCTTACCAAATTTACCCAGAGGATTTGCAAAGGTAGTAATGGCAAAGACATTCCAATAAATGGTCCAATAATCATAACCCAGATTTCAGCAATATTTGAAGCAAGAATATATTTTATAAACTTTTGAATATTGTCAAATATAGTTCGGCCTTCTTTAACAGCTTTAACAATAGTTGAAAAATTATCATCCAAAAGAACGATATCAGAAACTTCCTTTGAAACATCTGTTCCAGTAATTCCCATAGCAACACCTATATCGGCAGTTTTTAAAGCTGGAGCATCATTAACTCCATCTCCGGTCATTGCAACCACATTGCCCTGCTTTTTCAAAGCATTGACTATAGTCAGTTTATTTTCAGGAGAAACCCTTGCATAAACAGAGATTTCATTAACTGTTTTAATTATTTCCTCTTCATTCATATTATCAAGTTCATTTCCCTGAATTACTTTATCTTTGCTATCTATTATTCCGAGTTTTTCTGCAATGTATCCCGCTGTAAGAGGATGGTCGCCTGTTATCATGATTGGTCTTATCCCAGCTAATTTTGCTGTTTGAACGGCTTCTTTTACTCCTACTCTGGCAGGGTCCATCATCCCAAACATTCCAAGAAAAATCAAATTTCTTTCCTGGACAAGTTTGTCATCTGCAATTTCTTCTTCATTTACAGGTCTGAAACCAATTCCAAGTATTCTCATTCCATTTTTCGCTAGAAGATTGTGTTCATTCATAATTCTATTTTTCATTTCTTCATTCATTTCTTTTATTTCAGCTCCATCTAAAACCTTTGAAGAAATTTTAATAAGCCTGTCAACAGCTCCCTTTGTAAAACAAACAAGTTTATCAACTCCCTGATCCTTTATGAGTTGAATAACATCAGAAATTGTTTCATTATCTGTATTTTCAATCTTATGTACAGTAGTCATGCTCTTTCTATTTGAATCAAAGGGATATTCCGAAACCCTTGGAAATGCATTCTCGCATTTATCCTTTTTAATCTTAACTCTTTCAGCAGCAAAAAGGAGAGCTCCTTCGGTGGGATCGCCAATTATATCAATCTCCTGTTTTTTTGTTTTAGGAGGTTGAATCTCAGCATCATTGCATAAACTTCCTCCTACGAGCATAACTTCCATTGCTCCCAAATCATCCTCAGGAATATTTTCCGGATCGGGTTCGTTTTCCTTTCCAAAATCGAGTTTTACTCCAGCAAGTTCAACCACCGTCACTCTCATTTTATTCTCTGTTATAGTACCGGTCTTATCAGAACAAATTATATTCACAGAACCCAGAGTTTCTACAGCCATTAATTTTCTTACCAGGGCATTTCTCTTCAACATCCTTTGAGCTCCTAAAGCAAGAGCAATGGTAACAACAGTGGGTAATCCTTCGGGAACAGCTGCAACTGCAAATGATACAGAAGTCATAAACATGAGCTTTAAATCTTCGCCCCTGAGCAATCCCATAATAAAAATAATTACAACTATACCAAGGGATGCGAATGCAAGGGTTCTTCCAAGTTTTTCCAATCTTTTCTGCAATGGAGTTTGTTCTTCATTTACATTCTGTATCATTGTTGCGATTTTACCTATTTCAGTTTGCATACCAGTTTCAACAACAATCCCTGTTCCTCTTCCATAGGTAACAACAGTACCGGAATAAGCCATGTTTTTTCTATCACCAAGAGGTATTAGCTTTTTGCTCATTACTTCTTCGGTTTTTTCTACAGCTTCCGATTCCCCTGTTAATGATGATTCCTGAATTTTCAAATTTGATACAGAAATCAATCTGAGATCAGCCGGAACATAGTTACCCGCTTCCAGATATACAATATCTCCAGGAACAAGTTCGTTAGCTGGAATCTCTATCGTTTCACCATTCCGTTCCACCTTGACTATAGGAACGGACAACTTTTTTAAAGCTGACATAGCTCTTTCAGCTTTGTATTCTTGACTGAACCCTAAAATCGCATTAAGAAAAAGAATAATTGCTATTACTATAGTATCCTTGATTTCACCAATGAAAGCAGTAATAACCGCAGCAATTAGTAAAACAATAACTATTGTCGAAGCAAACTGAGCAAGAAATATTTTGAGGGGATTCCTTTTATTTGTTTCTTTCAATTCGTTTTTTCCATATTTATCTTTTCTTTTATTTACTTCATTATCATTCAATCCAACTTTATAATCAACATTTAATTTTTCACACACTTGATTTTTATCCATTAAAAACCACTTTTGCATATAAAACACCTCTGTCATAATCATAAAATAATAATATTTTACTACTAATAAATATGTAGTATCAACTTTATTTTTCTACATAGAACTAATCAAATCAATGATCTCTTCCCTCTTATCTTCTTCAATTTCCAATAAAATTGGGAAATACTGATTGTTAGAATTATATAAATCAAAATATCCATAGCTTTCTTCATTCTTATATAGTGTGAATCTGACAAATTTATCATAACCAGTCACTAAAAAAGTGAAGTTTTCCCTTTGGAATAGCTCCTCAATTTTATATATATATCTATTTTCTCTTTCTCTCTCTTCGAAAGTTTTTATTTTTTTACTTTGTTCTTTAATTGTTTTTGTTCCTTTAAGAGCAAGTGCATCAGCTATTTCGTTGAACTCATTACCCGAATGAGCTTTTACTTTAATCCATTCTACTGAAACACTGCTCTCTTTTATAAATTTTTTATATTTTTTTGTCGCTTCTTTATTTGCTTTCCATGAATCAGTAGCCCACTCCTTTATTCCAGTGTAATCATAATAAATGGAAATATTTCTGATGTCTCTTTCTTCACACCATTCAAGCACTTTAATTACAGCCAGCAATTCTCCTCCGACCTGCCTATGTTTAGAAAAATCTCCATCAAATATTCTTCCATATATTTCTTGGACCGTTTCATCGTTTTTTAATATTACAGCACCGTATCCAATTTTTCCATTATGATATGAACCATCGACATATGCTTTATAAATTACCATGAGGACATCCCCCTTTGTATATTTATTAATACAAAGATAACATAATTGGCGACTAAATGCCCTTTAAATCAGGAAAATCTGAAATTCATTTTTGAAATGATTTTTACATACTTGTTTTCTGGATTTTCTTTCTTAAGGTGATGATAGCAGTGGTTTTTTCTCATATTTATTCTTTTTATTTCCTTTGCCAGTTCAATAGTAATTTTTAAGTTTTTCTCTGCAGCTTTATTTGCCGAATCATACATTCCCATATTTATGTAGGATTTCATAGCATTCATATGCAAAAAAAACAATGAAAACTTGCATTCATATTCATCTGAGTGATTTTGGATTAAATTTTCGTATAATTTTATTGCCAGCATGTCATTTCTGTTTACTAAAACACCCATTTTTGAATAAAAAAAGTCGATAATCTTTGCTTCAATCCTTTTCATATCTTTATCATCGAACATTAGAGGAGGTTGAAAATCACCATTGTCAAGAGACACTAGTTTTGTTGCTTGAGATATTCCAAAGCAGGATCCCATATTTGAAGCTTTATTCAATTCATTTCTTTCTATTTCTGAAAGGTTTTTCCAAAATTCGATCATTTTATAATATCGAATAGCACCTTGGAAATCTTGAATTTTGGGTTTTTTGAATATCGAAAACATAAAATCACCTTAAAAATATATATTATCTTTAACTTAATGACTTCTTTTTTAATTATATAATACAAACAGTTATTATTTGTTAAGAAGTTTGACGCCATATCTATTGTTTTAAAAAAAGCACCAGTAATAACCGGTGCTTTGATTTGGGGAATTTTATAAAGTGATTTCTGTAATTTTTTCTTTTAAAGAGTAATTAATACCTTTAAGAAGTATTTTTGGTAAGTCGTTTTTCTGTTCAATGAGTTCTATTTTCAAAATAGAATTATTAATAAAAATTTTGTACTTATTTTCTCTAATATTTAAATAAAAGGAAATTTCTTTCCACTTTAGTGGTAGATTGGGATCAAAATACAAGTCTCCGCTTTCCTCAACTCTAAAACCAACAAAGCCATTTATAATCATCTGCCAAGAAACTCCTGCGGCAGCAGTATGAACTCCTCCAATGAATGTACCACCGCTGATTGGTTCATTTGTATTTCTCAAATCAATAAATAATGATTTTTGAAACTTTTCATAAGCTTCTTCAGTGTAGCCAACTCTTGCTGCAACTATCGAGTAGGAAGAAGGACTTAAAGAAGAGAAATGTAATGTTCTGGGTTCATAATAATCGTAGTTTTTTTTGATAATATTTTTGTCAAATAATTCTGGATGAAGAATCAATAACTGAATTACATCAGCCTGCTTAATCACCTGAGTGAATACAGTTATGCCTACCGGCCATCCGAAATATTCATCATCTTTTATCAGTCTTTCCTTAATATTATCTGCTGGAACAATATCTTCAAGTTTGAAATATCCATCAAACTGTTCAATAATTCCTTCCTTGGTCGGTTTGGGCAGATAAATCTTTTCTAACATATCATTCCATAATTCGACTTCCCAATCCTTTAAATTAATCTTTTTCTTCAATTTTTCCCATTTTTCTTTGTGATTTTTTTCCATATTAACAATAATTAATTTTGTTATTTTCAATGTGAAAAAAGCCTGATAGTTTGTAAATGCGTTGTTTTCAACATTTTCATGGTATTCATCCGGTCCTTGAAGTTTCATAAATTCATATCTTTTTTTTCTCATTTTATAGACTGCGTGGGAAGATAAAAATCTGGATACTTCAAGTGCAATTTCAGCACCATGATTGAGTATAAAATCCCAGTCCTTTGTTACTTTGTAATATAACCAGATAGTATATGCAATATCAGGGGAAATATGAATCTGCCAGGCATTAAAATGATTTCTTATGGGTCTTCCGGTATTAACATCAACAAAAAAGAAGTCTGGACAGAGCTCTTCGCCTGTTTTTCCACTTATCCATGCATAGAAGGCACCTTCATAGCCTAGCCTTTTTGCCTTTTTCCTTGCGCCATCTAAAGTAATATATCTATAATTAAGAATGTTTCTGCAAATTTCTGGATCGGTGTATAGGTACATTGGGAGATTGTATATTTCCTCATCCCAGAAAGCTGCACCCTGATATGCCTGGCACGACATTCCCCTTGCTCCTATTGGAAGAGGTTTGTGAGTAGGAGTTGCAATTACGCTTTGATAAGTATTAAATCTTATTCCAATCTGATCCAATACACTTCCATTTATTTGAATGTCATATTTATCCCACTTGTCTTTCCATAATTTCTTATTGCTTTTTTTAAAATAATCGTAGTCAGGTATTTCCTCAGCTATTTTTATCGCTTCTTTAAAGGGATCCTTAACATCTTCGGAATGAATTACAATCATATATTTATATAAAGTAACTGTTTTATTTTTTGGAAGTTTAAAGATTAACTCTCTAAATGCTGTTTTTTCCCCAATTTCTATATTTTCCTCAAATTCTTCAACCTGAATAAAGATTTTTTCCAGTACTACAATCTTTTGTTGCTTTTCATATGTCACGGTGTTCATTAAAAGCATATCATTTTCATAAACTGGATGAAGTTTTTTCAAATGATTTCCATTCAAATTCCAGACATCTCCATCAATACCGGTAACTATTTTTACTTCAGCATCCTTATCCGAATTTATTGAGAATTTCATTGGGATAACATGAATATTTTTAAGACTTGCAAATTTTTCTTCCTTAATGGAAATAAGTTTATTCTTTGCTGTTTTTTTTGAGTATTCAGCTTTGAAAATTGCATTCTTTAAATTCAGAGATCTTTTATATTTTTCATTTTTTCCATTCTTCAAACTTATTAGTTCATTATCTACAAAAACCTTTGTTATCAACGCATTAGGAACATTACATAATTCTTCCCATTTTCCATCGGCTTTATCCCAGGTGTCTGTTACAAAACAACCGGTATAATCTTCCTTTGAATCCTCAGCAAAATTACCTCTGAACCCAAGATATCCATTTCCGAGAAGAAATAAACTTCCTGAATTTATTGCTCCTTTTTTATCATAGTCTTTTTCAATTATTTCCCAACCTGTTTTTGTAAAAAGGTTTTCTCTGATTTTATGCAAAAAAATCACTTCCCATCTAAAGAGAGTATCTCACCGGCATTTAATTTTGAAGTATCATCATATCTCAAGTGAGCCTTTCCGACTCTTTGGACAGGACCTATTCCTACTGAATACATACCTCCGGCAAGTGCTGCTTCAACTCCTGCTTGAGCATCTTCCACAACAACACTCTCTTCTGGTTTAACATTTAAGTTTTTAACTGCAAACAAAAATAAATCTGGGGCAGGTTTTGTATTTTCAACGCTGTAACCATCTGCAATAAAATCGAATAAACCATTTCCCTTTAAACTCTCAATAACTGGTTTTGCATTTTTGCTTGCAGATGCAATAGCAGTTTTAATACCTCTCTTCTTTAATTCTATTACGAGTTCCTTTGCTCCAGGAAGATAGTCTTTTTCAGTAATATTTTTAAGAAATTCTTTGTAATATCTGTTTTTTCTTTCTGTAAGTTCCTTCATTTTATCTTCTGAAAGCTTTTTATTATTATATTTAAGAATTATTTTTAATGACTGAACTCTTGAAACACCTCTTAATTGTTCATTTATTTCTCTGTTAAAATCAAGATTTTCCTCATCTGACATTTTCTTCCATCCCTGATAATGATATTCTGCTGTATCAGTTATAACTCCATCAAGATCAAAAATAACCGCTTTTATCATGAAGTCCCTCCTCATTATTCATATTTTTATTATTCTAACATTATATTTTTAATATCCCTGAACGCTGCTGTTTTTAGTATATCCTTTACTCTTTTTACCTTTTCATAATCTTCTTCAGAAAGGCTTTCGGAATTGTTCTCGATTTTTTGGAGAATTCTATCAAGGTCTTCATAAGAAACCTTCAAAGCAAACTCATCGGTTATTCCGGGAATCAAATCGGGCGATGGTGATTTATCAATTATCTTTTCTGGAATTTTTAAATCTCTTGCAAGCTGTATAATCTCTGTCTTATATAAATGCATAATTGGTTCGATATCCACTGAATCATCTCCCCATTTAACATAGAACCCAGTTTTTAATTCACTTTTGTTTGTTGTTCCAATTACAGCATAATTCCTTTTTTCTGCTTCCAGATATAAACAGCACATCCTGACTCTATGCTTTGCTCTATAAAAAGCGAGTCCTTCTAAAAATTCCTTATTTCCAGAATTTTGTAAATCCTCAATGAAAGTGTCTGTTTTTGGAAGTGCCTTCCATTTATCTCTAACATACTTTTCCTTAATACTTCTAGGAATAAAAAAAGCGGGTGGTTTTAATGAATAAACCCCCATTGAACGAAGAATTTTTGATATTGGTTTTAATTTGTACTCTATTCCTAAAAAATCACATACTAATTTTGAATCGTTTATTGTTTCAGAAGCAGAATCCCTTTCAGGAAGGAGTAAACCAAAAACTTTGTTCTTCCCAAGGGAATTAACAAGGAGAGTTCCAACAACTGCAGAATCAATTCCTCCGCTTATGCCAATAACCGCTCCTTTAAAAGAATACTTATCGATGGTAGTTTTTATAAAGTTCTCAATCTTATCTCTCATACCATCATTATATAATTTTTATTTTTATTTTTCGTCAGGAATTCCTAAGTCTTTCATAGTATTTCTCAGCCAATGGAGAGATTTTTCTATCAGAGGACCGCCCTGGCCTTCGCATTCCATACTGATATATCCATCATAGCCTGAATTGTTCAACATCAACAAAATTCTTTTGATGTTATCTGCATTAATTCCTTCCCCTATGGAGCAGTGACTGATTCCTATGCCTGTATCCTTACCTCTCATAGCATCAGCAAGACTTTGAGAAACATCCTTTATATGAACATGTTTTATTCGTTTTAAAAATCTTTTTGCAAATTCTACTGGATCATTCCCAGCGATAAAACTATTTCCGGTATCAAGATTCAAACCAAAATAATCACTATCAACAAAGTCAAGCATTTTTTCAAGTAAATCAGGATTGGTTGTAAAATATCCATGTACTTCAATGTTTATATTAATCTTATACAATTCAGCTGTTTCAACTATATATGTAAAAGCTCTTTTCATTAATTCTAAAGCTTTTTCATCTGTTAATCCCTTTGGTTTCTTTAATCCATCAGTAGTTGCTATATTATTACATCCAATTGCCTTTGCCCAGGGTAATGTTTTCATGACATATTGAACACCATAAAATAATCCTTCATCTCCAGATAAAGGGAAAGCTGAATCTAACTGAGAAAATTTAACGTTATATTTTTCCATTTTTCTTTTTATTCGCATTGGATCTTCATAAAGTGCTACATGCGGAAAATATCCAAGGCCATGTATCCATGTAACATCTTGAATAACTCCTGATTCAATATATTTAACATCATTTTTTTCAGCCCATTGTAAACTTTTTTCAAAATCAAAAACTGCAGAATTGAAAGCGTCTGTATGGAAACTTATTTTCATAATACCTTACCCTCCTTATAATTCTCTGACAATTTCTTCTCTTTCTCTGAAATAATTCACAGATTCTTTTACAAGATCATCCATTACAGCTTCATCAGGGATACTATTTGATAAAACATATGGATCAGGAAATGGTCCTAATGGTTCGAAGGTTAGAAATCTTCCTTTCTCATTCATCCCAACAAGATAAGAAGCTTTTATTACTGTATCAATATCAATAACCCCTCTTCCCAAACCATCTCTATTACTATCTGCGAGATGCAAATTAACGAGTTTGCTTCCGCACTTTAAAATTGCTTCTCCAATATGTTTTTCTCCATTTATCATATGATAAATATCTCCATTTATGCTATCTATACCCTTTTTATTGATTATTTTTAAATAATCCAGAACCTGGTCTATTTTATTTACAAGATATACCTCAGCAGATCTTATAGGTTCTATTGCTGCTTTCACACCTTTTTCAATAAAATAATCATTGATTGTACTCAGTGCTTCTGCACTTCTTTCAAGGTCATTTTCATCGAATCTATTGAGTCTGCCTACTGCACTTGGAACAACGATAAGATACTTTCCATTCAACTCTGAAATAAAATCTATTTGATTCTTAATATAATTGAGAGCGCTATCACGTATGTCTTTATCAACACTTGCTAAATCTTCATTTAAAGAATAGAGACCACAAACCCCAGAAAGTTTTATTTCATATTTTTCTAATAATTTTTTCTTTTTTTCTATTTCATTTTCTTTATCAGGAGTGTAATCACCTTTTAGTTCAACGTAATTAAGATTATTTTTTTTAAGTCTTTTTAAAGATTTCTCAAGTGGTTCTTTCCCAAACATCCATATGCTCCAGGAAAGATCAATTCTTCTTTTAAATTTTTCTGGATTTTTCATTTTTTCTTCGATGTACATTTCATGTATCATTTTATCCAGTTTCTGGTAATTTTGTAATTTCAACTTTAACACCTCATTTTAAACTGATGTTTTCTTTTTATAATTACTTAAGACACTCAAAGCCAGAGAAGCAATTATCAAAACACCAAAAGTAACTTCTTGATAATAAGGATTAACCCTCAGCATATTCAATGAATTAGAAATGATCCCCATTAATAATACTCCGAAAAAAGTTCCGATAATTCTTCCCTTTCCTCCAGATAAAGGTGTACCTCCTATAACAACAGCTCCAATAGCTTTTAATTCTATTCCAGATGCGGTAGATGGTTGTGCCGCACCAATCTTTGAAAGAAGTATCATTGCTGCGAATCCTAAAAAAAGACCATTAAGTATAAAAGTAATTATTTTTGTTTTATTTACTGAAATACCCGAAAGATATGCTGCATTAGGATTACTACCTACAGAATAAATTCTTCTCCCAAATTTAGCAAAATTTAAAATAAAGAATACAAGAAAATAAGCTCCTAAACCAAGTAGAAAACTTAAAGGAAGAACTCCACCAAGTCTTGTTAATCCCAAAGTTTCAAATTTTCCATAAATAGTTTGCATCGACCCTCTGGTAAGAGCCAGAGCAATCCCTTTAAAAACACTAATAAATGCAAGAGAAGTAATGAATGAAGGAGCCTTGAATGCTATTGATGTAATTCCAACCATAAAACTATTCAAAACTGCGACAGCTACTCCAACTAACAAAGGAATAAAATATCCTCCAGGTAATGAAGCGTTCATAAGCATAGCCATAACACATGCAGTTATACCTATATTTGCTCCTACAGAAATATCAATTTCTCCTGTAATAATCAACATTGTCATCCCAGACGAAACAATTCCAAGAACTGCTATCTGTTCAAGAATATTCATAAGATTACTTACTGAAAAGAATCTGGGATTAACAATACCTGTAATTACTGCTAAAACTATTTCAGCAATTAAAAGAAAAAACCATTGGTTTTTAAAAAGAGATCTTCTACCTCTAGCTAATAATTTTTGTTCAGACATTTATAATAACTCCTTCCTATTGTACTCCAATAAAATATTTTATTAGTTCTTCTTCTGTAATTTTTTCTTTGGCGGGGATATCGAACAACTTTCCATTTCTCATAACTTTTATCACATCACTCATAGAAAGTAATTCCGGCATATCTGAAGAAATCATAATTATACTTTTTCCCTTCTTAGCTAAACCAACAATTAATTCGTATATCTGCTCCTTAGCACCAATGTCAACTCCCTTTGTCGGTTCATCGAAAATGTATAAATCCGCATCATCAATTAGCCATCTTCCAATTATTACCTTTTGCTGATTTCCTCCAGATAATTCCTCTATTTTCTGATCTTCAGATTTCACAACAATTGATAAATCATTCACTTCTTTAGCAGTAATGACTCTTTCTTCATATAAATTAACTATTAGTCCTTTAAAAATATCATTATGAATTATCGACATGTTTTCTACGATATTTCTTCCATTGAACATTCCATACTTTTTCCTGTCTTCGGAGATCAAACAAATTCCAGATTTAATAGCATCCTTTGGAGATCTTATCTTTTTTTCTTTTCCGTTAATTAAAATTTCTCCACTATCTTTTTTTATTGATCCAAATATTAAATTTACCAACTCACTTCTTCCAGAACCAACCAGTCCTCCTATTCCCATGATTTCACCTTTTCTTACTTTGAAACTGGTTTTCTCTACAAGCCCCTTTTTGAAAATATTTTTAACTTCTACCTTTGTATCTCCAATTTCTACTCTCTCACGGCTATAGAACATCGAAGCATCCCTATTAACCATCTTTCGAACAACTTCTTCAACATTTATTTCTTTAATATTGTATGTTCCCATATCTTCACCATCTTTTAAAATGGAAACTCGATCACCAATCTCAAAAATTTCTTCTAAATAATGAGAAATATAAATGATTCCCATTCCTCTGTCTTTCAAATTTTTTATCAAATTCATTAGTGATTTAGTTTCTTCCAATCCAAGAGAGCTCGTGGGCTCATCCATAATAATAATATTTGACTTTCTATAGTAGGCTTTAACAATTTGCAGCATTTGTTTTTGAGAAGTTGATAGATCTTCAACAAGAACATTAAAGGGTAAATTTAAACTCAATTCGTTAATTATTTCCTTTGTTTCTTTAAGTTGGTTTCTTTTATTTACTGTAAGCCCTGTTTTTGACATTTTTTCATCACCTAAAAAAACATTATCTGCAACCGATAAGGATTCAATAAGCTCGGCATCCTGGTACATGGTAGAAACACCGGCTTCTAAAGCTTTTCTGGGATTATGATTTTTCATCGTTGTATTATTTATTTTTACATTACCCTTTTCAGGTGAGACCGCTCCAGATAATATTTTTATTAAAGTAGATTTTCCAGCACCATTTTCTCCTACTAAACAGTGAACTTCTCCAGGTTTTAAATTAAACGAAACATTTTTCAATACCTTATTCTGTCCATAAATTTTTGTTATATTGTTGAGTTCAACTAGATTTTGCCCCTCCATTTTCTCTCCTTTCAAAATAGAAGTAAAATGGAGAGTTTTCACTCTCCATCTTTTAAATTATTTAATTAAATTAATATAGTCCGTCGTATTCAGGGAAATATTCTTTTGTTAATTCAATCCATACAGGATCAACGTCCCATGGAATAACCTTTGTTTTATCATCGATAGTTTCTGCAGTTACAGGAGTAATTGGTAACAATATCTGCTGATCTAATTCGGTATTAATTCCCTTAACATATGACTGCAAAGCTAAGAATGAAATGAAACCTTCCCAACCTGGTGAACTAGAGATTGAATAATCAATACTTCCTTCTTTAACTAAATCAATACCATAAGGAGCACCATTAGATGAAATAACTCTAATTGGATTATTCAATAATCCTCTTGTTTTTAACATTCTTACTACAGCTGCTGCCATTTCTTCATTAAACATGTACAAATTTGTGAATTCGTATCCAGATTCAATTAAATCCTGAGCTTGAGTTACAGCTACTGATGGGTTGTATTCACCATCTCTGACAGCAACAATTTCATTTATTCCCATTTCTGCTACCAAAGGTTCAAATTTGTCTCTGAAAATTTGTACAGGGACATGCTCAAAGAGTCCCATAATAGTAGCAATTTTTTCTCCAGGATAATTTTCAGCTATATAATTAGCTATATCAACTGCCATTGCTTCCCAGTCAAAGTCTATACAGGCTACAACATCATCTTCAGATTCAAGAACCTGCCCTACATTGTCTGTTACAACTAATGGTATTCCTGCTTCAGCACATTTTCTTGCAGCTATAAAAGCTCCATTTGGATTAAAGGAAAAAATGCACATTCCGTCAACACCCATATTAATTAGAGTATCGATATTTGAGATTTCCTTCTCTGTGTCATAATCAGAGTTTAAAACAACTACTTCAACCCCTGCTAATTCAGCACCGTATTCAAAACCCTCTACATCCTTTCTATACCATGTGTCAGGTCCTGGAGTTACATAACCATAAACAAGATCCTCTGCAAATAATGCTGTTGCACTAAAAGCTATAATTGCCAACAACAATAACAGAACTACATTTTTAAACTTATTCATTTGCTAACCTCCCTATATAAAGATAAAATAGTAAAATTCCTTCTATAAAAAGATTTTATAATTATTGTTTTAAAAAACCAAATCAGATTACCTTCATTATGTTAAGATTAGGTCCGATAAGAACAAAATAATTTGCATATTCTTTAAATGTCTTTAAAAACTAATATGCTATTAAATTTTTTCTGAATTTTTTTATCATTTAACTTCTATTTCGATTTCTTCTGATTCAAATCTGGAACATTTACCCTTTATATTAATTGTTCCCTTTTCTCCAGTTGTTTTTATCCATGTTCCTATACAACCTCCGATTAAAGCGGTTTTTTCAGGACCAATTAATTCTCCAGGACCTTCAACTTTGAATTTAATGTATTCGTTTATGTAGGGAAGTATATTATCGTATTGATCAACTAGTTTAAAAACTACTCTTGTTGCATCATAGTCAATTGCTTTCAATTCTTTATCATCAGCTTCTATTATGAGTTTGTAAGCGTAGGAATCTCCCTTTTTCTTTCTTATTACTTCCTTATTATCTATATAACCTACAAATTCATAAGTATTATCCTTTGTTCCCCATCCCCCAACTATTTTAGAATATAGATCAACAACATCTTTAGTTGAAATTTTGTATTTTTTCATGATGGTTGCCATTTTTAATTTATCTGTTAACGAAAGCTGCATTCCATTTTTCATAATTTTTATGATGATCTTTTTTAAGGTTTTTCTGTCTTTGACTTTAAATCCCTCTTTTTTTAAATCATTTGAAAATGTATCATAAATAACTACTGGTGGGTGTTTCAATGCTTTATATCCGCTTTTTTTTGGATAATATTTTCCGAGTTCTTCTCCATTTTTAAAAACTTTAACATAATCACAGTTTGTATAAACATATATTGGAAGAATAAATGCCTGGTCTCTATCGCCCTTTGACATTAAAGAACCTACTATCATTACAGGTTTTATAGATTTATCTATTTGAGAAGAATAAGCCGCAGCAGCCATTTTAGGAATTCGAAACATATCCATTACACCGTGATGGCAGATTTTATCTCCTGATCCAAAATCTTTATGAGTATTATAATCAAAGGCACACCATCCAATTGTTCCAGAAATATTAGGATCTTCTTCACCTTTATTCACAACACGTAAATGTCTTTCAGTGTGTTCTATGACCTTCAGTTCATTATCAAATCTTTTAGTTGAATACATATGGCCATTGTATTCGGTCACCATGTAGGGTACTTCCTTTTTTAAACCAGTAACTTTTTTTTGATTTCTCAAAACCTTCTTTCCACCACTGTGAATAAAATCATTCATAGTGTATACATCTTCAAGAAATTCACTTTTCTCTATACATCTTACTCCACCGGTTTGTCTTGTTTTATCAAGGGAATGAGCGATTTTATTAGTGTCAATGTAAAATTCATTGTCATCTCCCGATTCATTAATCCTGACACCCCAGAGAACAATACTTGGATGGTTCCAGTCTCTCCTGATCATTTCTCTAACGTTTTCTTTGGAAACTTCCTTCCATTTTTCATCTCCGATATGCTGCCATCCGGGGATTTCTTCGAAAACTAATAAACCGATTTCGTCACATCTATTCAAAAAATAATTTGATTGAGGATAATGTGAAGTTCTTACCATATTCAATCCTAAATCATATTTAAGAATATCTGCGTCCTTTCTTTGAACTCTCTCTGGCATTGCATAGCCTACATATGGGAATGACTGATGACGATTCAATCCCACTATCTGTCTTTTTTCTCCATTAAGATAAAACCCTGTGGGAGTGAATTTTGCTTCTCGAAAACCGATATTTGTGATAAAGGAATCTTCAGAATTTGGAGATTTTACTTCAATTTTAACTGTATAAAGTTTGGGGTTTTCTGTAGACCATAATTTTAATCCTTTTATTTTCTCTATTTTGATAAAAACTTTCTCATTAAATTTTCTTACTTTTATACTTTCTTTGTTCTCAGCAACTAATTTATTTTGATCCATCACTTTTATGGTTAAATCTGAATTTATTATATCCTTTGATTTTTTATTTATATAAACATCACAGACAATATCTTTATACTTGTTTAGTACATTTTCAGTTTTAATAAATGCATTTTCAATATATAAATCATCGTAAATAAAAAGGTTTACATCTCTGTATATTCCCCCATAAGTAAGATAATCAACAACATTTCCATGTGGTGGGATATCAGATCTTTCCGTTGAATCCAGTTTTACAGTTACTGTATTTTCAACACCAAATTTAATTTTGTCCGTTATTTCAAATTCAAATGGAGTATATCCCCCTTTATGATTTCCAATTAATTTTCCATTAATAAACACTTCGGAAAAAACCATTGCTCCCTCGAATCTTATAAAAATTCTTTTTCCACTGTATTTCTTGTCAACTTTAATTGTTCTTTTATATGTTGATATAAAAGCATAATCCCTTTCATCAAAGCAACTGTAAGGTAATTCCTTATTTGTATGAGGTAAAGTTACTTTCTGGTATTTTTCAGAAATATTTTCATTTATATACTCTTCTTTGAAATCAGGAATAAAAAACCAATTTTCGTTTATATTAATTTTCTTTGCGTTTGTCATAAGTACCTCCATTAATAAAAATCAAAAAATATTATAGCATTATCAAAAGTAACTTTTTTATTGTGATAGAATTATTAAGTATTTAAATGGAGGTGAAAATCTTGGAAAAAAAGTGGTGGAAAGAAGCAGTTGTATATCAAGTTTATCCAAGAAGTTTTAAAGATACTAACGAAGATGGAATAGGTGATTTGAAAGGTGTCACCGAAAAACTCGATTATATAAAAAAACTTGGTGCAAATGTAATATGGTTAAATCCAGTTTATAAATCTCCTAACGATGATAATGGATACGATATAAGTAATTATAGAGAAATAATGGATGAATTTGGAACAATGAAAGATTGGGAAGAATTATTGAAAGAAGCTCATTCAAGAGATATAAGAATTGTCATGGATTTAGTCGTTAATCATTCTTCTGATGAGCATGAGTGGTTTTTAGAATCAAAAAAATCAAGAAACAATCAATACAGGGATTTCTATATCTGGAGAGATGCAGTAGATGGCAAAGAACCAAACAACTGGGTTTCTTTCTTCGAAGGATCTGCATGGGAATATGATCATAATACAGAACAGTACTATCTTCATCTTTTTTCAAAAAAACAACCCGATCTCAATTGGGAAAATGAAAGAGTAAGAGAAGAAGTGTTCGATATTGTGAAATTCTGGTTAGATAAAGGTATTGATGGATTTAGGATGGATGTTATTAATTTCTTATCAAAGGTTCCGGGATTACCTTCAGTTGAAACTGAAGAAAAGGGTTTTGTTTTTGGTGGGAAGTACTTCATGAATGGACCAAAAATACATGATTACCTCAAAGAAATGTACAACAAAGTTCTTTCAAATTATGATGTTATGACAGTTGGAGAAACACCGGGAGTTACTCCGGAAATAGCTTCTCTTTATGTGGGAGAAGACAGGGGAGAACTCAGTATGGTATTTCAATTTGAACATATGGATATCGATAAGGGTGAAAATTATTACAAATTTATCTGGAAACTTGAAGATTTAAAGAGAATCATGAAAAAGTGGCAGGTAGGTTTGTATGAAAAGGGCTGGAATAGCTTATATTTAAACAATCATGATCAACCCAGAATGGTTTCTAGGTTTGGAAATGATAAAGAATATAGAGTGAAATCCGCAAAAATGCTCGCAACAATGCTCCATACTCTTCAGGGAACCCCATATATTTTTCAGGGTGAAGAAATTGGAATGACAAACGTTCATT
>CAZGZM010000002.1:6876-35855 GCA_964529955.1 uncultured Thermotogaceae bacterium | reverse complement strand
AATGATTTATTCTTAAATAATAATAATCAAAATAATAATAGACCTAAACCGGTCAGTTTTTTCGTGTGAAATCTTTATATGAAGAAGACCGGTGAAATCACCGGTCTTTTTTTTTTATTTTATTATAAAAAGGGAGAGAATATTATGACAAAATTTCAGGAAGTTTTAAGTCATCTTACAGATTCAAAAGTACAAACCGCAACAAGAATAAAAGCAAAGGTAATTGAACATGCTGGAAATTTTTTAAGAAAAAAGGGATTTGTTGAATTATTACCAACAATGATTTCTCCTCTTACTGACCCCCTTAATCATGAAGTAGTAAATGCATCCTTTGATTATTATGGGACCAAATTTAGTATTACACAATCAATGATATTTCACAAACAAATGGCGTTAAACTCATTTGAAAAAATTTTTATTATTTCTCCAAATGTTCGATTAGAAACATCAGATAAAGAAAAAAGCGGAATACATTTATATGAGTTTACTCAAGTTGATATAGAAGTAAAAAATGCTAAAAGAGAAGATATTATGGAAGTAATAGAGGAACTTTTTATTTATACAATTGAAAAAATAAAAAAAGAAAATTATCTTGAATTGAAAAAAATTGGAAGTCAAATTGAAATCCCAAAAAAAGGTTTTAAAAAAGTAAAATTTCTTGATGGTTTAAAAGAATATGGAGAAGATTTTGAAAAAATAATTTCTGAAAAATCTACTGAGCCTTTTTGGCTAATTGATATACCTCTTGAAAAAAGAGAATTTTATGATAGACTTTCAAATGATGGAAAAACTTTACTTGATATGGATTTGATTCTTCCTTATGGATACGGAGAAACTCTCTCAGGTGGTGAAAGAGAAAGTGAATATGAGACTATAATTCATAGAATGAAACAGAGAGGAAACAAACCTGAAGATTTACCGGTTTACTTTGATTTTGCAAAAGAAAACAAATTACCAAAGTGTGCAGGATGTGGTTTTGGTGTTGAAAGATTAACAAGATATATCTGTAAATTAGATCATGTATCAAAAACACGTTTGTTTCCCAAAATTCCAGGCAAAGCAAGTATTTAATGGAGGTGCTAGATGAATATAAGTGAAATCATGCAAAAGTGTGATGAGCTATCAGTTAAATTTATTAGATTAAGAATAACCGATATCAATGGGATGCCAAAAAATGTTGAATTTCCAGTAAGTCAAATAGAAGAAGTTTTGAAAAATGGAATGATGTTTGACGGATCTTCTATCGATGGTTTTGTTAGAATTGAAGAATCAGATATGATGCTTAAACCAGATTTAAAAACCTTTGCCATTCTTCCCTGGACAAATGATGGAGAAAGAACAGCAAGATTTATTTGTGATGTTTATGATACTCAGGGAAATCCCTTTGAAGGTGATCCCAGATATGTTCTAAAAAAAGTAGTAAAAGAAGCTAAGGATATGGGAGTCGAAGCGTTAGTAGGACCTGAACCAGAATTTTTTATGTTTGATAGAGATGATTCTGAAATACAAAGTGAATTGTTGGATGATGGTGGGTATTTTGATTTATTACCTGTTGATAAAGGAGAAAGAATCAGAAAAAATATTGTAATTGCTCTCGAAAAAATGGGGTTTGAAGTTGAAGCAGCTCATCATGAAGTAGCTCCATCTCAACATGAAATAGATTTTAGATATACTGATATTCTTAAAACAGCAGATAATATACAAACATTCAAATGGGTAGTAAAAACAATGGCTCTCATGGAAAATGTTTATGCTACATTTATGCCAAAGGTTTTTTCTAAAATAAATGGATCTGGAATGCATTTAAATATAAGTTTAAGTAAAGATGGCAAAAATGCCTTTGGTGATGAATCAAAAAAACACGGACTGAGTGATTTAGCTCTTTATTTTATAGGAGGGATTATTAAACACGCTAAAGAAATCACAGCATTTTCAAATCCAACAGTTAATAGTTATAAGAGATTACTACCAGGATACGAAGCTCCTGTAAATATATCCTGGGCTCTTGGAAATAGAAGTGCAATGATTAGGGTTCCTTCTTGTAGAGGAAGTAAAACAAGAATTGAATTAAGGAGTCCCGATCCTAGTTGTAATCCTTATTTAGCTCTTACAATTGCTTTGGGTGCAGGTTTAGATGGTATTAAAAACAAAATTAATCCACCTGAACCAATAGATATGAACATCTTTCATTTGAATGACTCTCAGAAGGAAAAGATGTCAATAGAAAACCTACCTGCTGACTTAAAGGAATCAATTAAATGTATAAAGGAGTCTGATTTCTGCAAAGAAATAATGGGAAATCACATTTTTAATACTTTTATTTCCATTAAAGAAAAAGAATGGGAAGAATACACTACTAGCATTTCAAAATGGGAATTTAAGAAATACTTCAGAAATTACTAAAAAAGGGAGTAATCTCCCTTTTTTAGTTTCCTATTAAACTATAGAAAACATCATAACTAAATGTATATCCGCATATCATATAATTTCCTTCATCTACATAACTGATGTTTTTTGAAAAATTCAAAGCATTAGCTTGATAATTATCCTGCCATTTGATATCATCATCAAAAACTTGAAATACCCATAAAGAATTAGCAGTTGATTCTTTTATTAAATCTTTATCGTTGGAATTTGAAGAAGCTGATATTAAAAGATTACCATTGGGCATAATTTCAAAACCATATGGTGTTTCATCATTGCTACCACCAAAAATAGTGTTATTAATTATTTCTCCATCCTTGTTAATTTTGATTATGCTTACATCTCTATTACCATTGTTCCCTGAAAAAATTTCATTTCTTGACGAACTTCCAGCTAAAATAAACAATTCATCATTAAATTCTTTTATATCAACTCCGTAATCAGATTTTGTTCCACCATATTTTTTTGAAAATATTAGTTCATTATCCAGATAATTAATTTTTAAAATTAAAACATCAATATCGCTATCATTATTTCTTGCATTAAAGTATTTGTTTTCTTCATTGTCTATGTAACCAACTATATAAGCATATTGATCATCTACTTCTACACCATATCCACAATCGTTACCGCCTTCTCCGAAATAATTTTGCCATAACAAATTACCATTTGAATCTAAAAGGCCATACCATAAATCTCCATCTTCATGTTCCCCAGAAATATCTCCTTTACTTGATTCGGTGTATCCGGTGAAAAAATAACTTCCATTATTGCATTCTTCAATATCAAATATATAATCTGTTCTTTGGCCACCAATTTGTTTTATCCATAATATATTTAATTTTGGATCAATTTCCATAATAAATGAATCAAAACCACCATTATTCAATGGTAAATTTCCTGAACTGGAATTAGAATATCCAATGAGGATGTAATTTCCGGAAGAATTTTTCAATATTTTAATTGGTAAATCCATCATATTTCCTTCCAAAATTAGTGTATTTAAAACTTCACCATTATTATTAATTTTTGATATAAATGTATCCTCTTCATTCTGATCAGTAAGAAAATATCCAGTTAAGAATATTTCTCCTTCATTACCTGATGCAGAAGAAATTCCAACATCTTGAAATTGTCCTCCAAAATATTTTTCCCATAAATTTGATAATTTTGCAGTTTTAAATACACTTGAATCAGATTCAACAGAAATTCCAGCTTTATTATCACTTATAATTTTCCAATCGTATTCACTATCATAACCTAAATAATCGATATAAAAATCCTTTTTTTCTATGTTATCGTACTTGTAACTTATATTATTTTCACTATCAATAATTAAGGTATAAGACATATTTTCTTTTTTATCATCCCAATTAAAGAAAATATTACTAGGGCTGACAATATCATTTAACTTAGGATTAATTAAATTTACTTTTTCAGGATATGATGTAGATTTAAAGTTATAAATTTTACCTTTAGTTTTTGCCCCATTTTCATCTATAGCTTCTATTTGTAAAGTGTAATTTTTATTCTCTTCAATATTTACTATGTTCAACTCTTCTTTAGCATAATCTGACTTAATTAAGGATAAATTACCATCAGTTCCAAAATAAATATCATACTTTAAATATTCTGATTCTTTATCTTCACACTTCCATAAAACAGTTAAAACTTCTGGAGGGATTATAGAATTGTTTTCAGGCTCTAATATTTCCGGTATATTAGGATAAGAATTTGCTTTAAATGAATAAACTCCTTCGGTAAAGGACTTCCCATCTTCTATATATTCAACCTTCCAAAAATATTCTTCTCCAGGAACAATATTATCAACAATGAAGTTATTTTGATCATAATTGTCAGTAATTAATTTTGGGTTTTTAGTCTTGCCAAAATATACGTTGAAATACCCATCATTGTAATTTTCATTTATTTCCCATGATAAAACAATTTGATCATTATCTAAAACACTTTTATTTGTAGGGTATAAATATTTTATATTATAATAATTTTCAGATACATCCACCTTAAATTTAGATGTATTTATCTCTTCATTATCTTTGAAAACGTCAATTTCAATGATTTTAGTTCCTGTTGAGTCCGGTGTAATTATAATTTCATAATCATTAACTTCAACAAAATCTTGAGGTGTCCTAAAAGTATAAAGATGGTCATTGTCATTTATATAAGATGTAAGTTCGATTTTCAATATTTCATCCATATTTATTTTTTGATCAGAAATTTTTACAATGTTTTGATTACTAAAAAAAGAATATATTATTACTCCAACTATTATTAAAATGAAAATCAAATACCAAATAGGTCTCAACTTTCTTTTTTTTGGTTTCTTTTTATATTTGTCTGCAGAGCCATTAATTATCATAAAAAAAATCCCCCGAATTTAAGAATAAAAAAGTATTTACTTATTTACTATTTTACACCACATTCCATTATAACGAGTTTCTTTAAAAATAGTTTAATTTTTTCTTTAAATGTATTATTTTTCATGTGATAAAATTAATAAAACTATTTTGGAGGTTATTTATGAGTGTAGTACTTATAGATGGAAAAACAACATTCAATACAGTATCACAAATATTAAACTCAAATATTTTATATGATTTGATATGTGAAATGATTGAACTTTCTGAGAGAAAAAGAACATCGCTATTGAATTTTTTCAACTTATTTATTAACGATATAGGAAGCGCAAAAACTGATGAAAGATATGATGTAAAGGGAATAATTATGTTACTTGAATCATTAGTTATTTCACCAGTTGAATCTATTGATTCTTCTCCTTATTTATCTTTTCCAAAACTATCTGATAAAAAGAATCTACTTGTAACTTTTGTTGAACGCCTATACAATCTATGGAGATCAAAACATAGATTTATAATCAGAGAAGAAGAATTTACAGAGGATTTATCAAAAAGAGTTTTTAAGCAACTTCTTTTTCAAAATAACAATGAACAACTGAAACTTCTAGTTAGGAATACATACAGACAAATACTTATTAATATTTCAAATTTTAGAATGAAAATATTAAGACAAACTCATTCTGGAGCTCAAGCTGGATTTATGATTGACAAAGTAATCCCATTAAAGAGAGCTATCCCTAATAATGGAGAAAATATTTATGATGTAAGCATAGTATGGAGTATAGCATTTGATCCTCCAGCAATATTTTATACAAGATCAAACAAAAGAAGAGGGATATT
The DNA here is from genome assembly GCA_964529955.1 of uncultured Thermotogaceae bacterium. Classification (GTDB taxonomy): domain Bacteria; phylum Thermotogota; class Thermotogae; order Petrotogales; family Kosmotogaceae; genus JASGMR01. The sequence goes on along the minus strand of CAZGZM010000002.1, from coordinate 30,213 downwards.
TAAAGTTGTAAACAAACCTATCCTGAAAAAAGTTAAAATAAAAAACGAAAATGATTGGTTTCTTTTTCCAGTAATGGTTGGCCCCAAAATGATATTTGTTATAGTCCATAAAGAATATCTAGCTTTAGGAGCAGGATTAGCAAATCTTTTTGAGTTTGTTGATCTCACAGTTGTTAAAACGAGAAAACCTGATGGAGTATATTTTTTGGGAATAGACAAATCTTTTTTTGAAGAAGAGGATGATTATAACGGTATCGTTTATCGTGAAGAAGATGGTACATATGTTGGTTTGGTTGGAAATGATCCTTCAGTGGATTATTTTGGATATATGAAGAAAATGATTTTAACAATCCATAATCTCTTGATAATTGATGAAAATAGACTACCTATCCATGGTTCTTTGGCAAGAATAAGACTTAAAAATGGAAAAGAATCAAATGTGATGCTTGTAGGTGATAGTGGTGCAGGTAAATCTGAAACACTTGATGCCTTCGAGCGTTTAAAAGAAGATGTTTCTGAAGTAGATATCCTAATAGATGATATGGGTTCACTTGCAATTAATGATACAGGAGAAGTTGTTGCATATGGTACTGAAACTGGTGCATTTGTACGATTAGATGACCTCGAACCTGGTTATGCATACTCAGCGATGGATAGAAGTATATTTATGAATCCAAATGAAATCAATGCAAGGGTAATAGTACCTTATTCTAATTATAAAGACATAATTTTACCAACAAAGGTTGATTATTTTTTATATGCTAATAATTACGAAAAATCAGATTCAAGTAGCATAGATTTTTTCAGTAATTCTGAAGATGCTTTAAAAATATTTTCTGAAGGTGCACGAATGGCTAAGGGAACAACTACTGAAAAGGGATTGACTTATAGTTATTTTGCTAATCCTTTCGGTGCAATTCAAATGAAAGAAAAACATACTAAAATAGCGAAAAAGTTTATAAATGCTATGCTGAAAAATAAAACCAAAATTGGGATGATTAAAACTCAATTAGGAATCAATGGTTATGAAAAAGAAGGCCCTTTAATGGCTGCAAAATCTCTTTTAAATATGATAGACATGGACAACTAATATTCAAGTTCAGTAATTTTTAATATATTATCTTTAATAATTGATTTTGAATCTTCGGGTTTAAAATCATTTTTTTTACAAATGTACTTTATGAAAAAATAAATCTTTTTTATTTTGTTGAAATTTATTAGATTTTTTACTTCTTGGATGATATGATCTTTGAATTCAGAAGTTACAATTTTATACATAAAAGACTCAAAAGAATATACTTCTAATCTCTCAATTTCCATACCATCTGCTATTAATTCTAATAAATTAAGAACAAGGTTATCGGGATTTGAACTATCCAATCCAATTATGCTTTCAAATAATGGAAATATCTCGCTATCATATTGATAAAAGATATTATTCTTTGATTTAGACACTATTCCCAGAATTTTCATCGCTTCTTCTCTATCATTTTTATTTAACTTCGAAAAATAATTAAATAAATGATCATTCGAATCTAGAATATAATAATTTCTTCCATATATCTTATCAAAAATGCTTAAAGTATCAAGATATCCCTCCTTTAAATATTTTTTTGAAACATCTATATTAAATGTCATTAATGTTCCATAATGTACTCTAGGCTTTATATATATAATATTTTCATCTTCAATATTGAATTTTGTAAGTACTTTTTTGATATCTTTTATTCCATATGTTCCAATATCAACTACTATAATATTTTTAAAACCTTTTTTTTGAGCCAATTCCACTGGTAAGTTATTGTAAACTCCCCCATCAATAAACTTTTTTCCATCAATTTTTTCCCGTTCAAAAAGGGGGAAATTTGAGCTGGCAATTATATAATCTACAATTTCACCATTAGGAATTTCTTCTTTGAAAAATGATATCGATTTTAAATTTGAAACAGAATATGTTACTAACCCAAATTCAGTATTTGAATTACGTATTTTATCTTCGTTTACAATATTTTGTAGTAACTCTTTCAATGGAGTGATATCTATTCCCTTTGATTTAATAAATGAAAAAAAAGCATTTGTAATATATTTTAATTTTAATTTTTTAATGTTTCCTTCTAAAATATTTTCTGTTTCTTTATCGATTTTCATTACATCATCATAATCTGTTTTCAACCATACTTCTTTTCCTAAGTTAAAATCACCCATAGCAACTGCAGCTGAATTGATTGATCCCACAGAAGTACCGAACGCTCCCTTTATATTTATTCCTAAATCAATAAGAGCTTTCCATACTCCAATTTCATATGCACCTCTTCCGCCGCCTCCTGAAAAAACAACAGCTACTTCTTCTTCAAAAAAATTGTCTATCATTCTTTTTCCTCTCTTTTTTTTTATTATACTATTTAAAAATATTTTTTGTTAAGAATATTCGTATAGATTTTTCATATAATACAAAACATTATGTTAAGGAGTTGATATTATCTATATAGATAAAAAAAAATTATTGAATTTATACATTAAGTACTATAAAATTGATATTGAAAAAATAATACACTTTACTTACCAAATGGGATGTGATTTTTTGATTAAAGCATTTATAAAAAAATACTGGAAAAGATATTTCTTTGGAATACTATTTTTAATCGGAGTGGATACTCTTATGATTTTTCCTCCTAAAATTATCGGTAGTATAGTCAATAATTTGGAATTAAATCCTGATTTAAATAGAATAGGATATTTTTTGCTTTTAATAGCAGGAGTTGCAGTGGGAATGTTCACATGCAGATTTCTCTGGAGAATATTTATAATCGGTGCAGCTAATAAATTTCATTACGTTACTAAAAAAGAGCTTTTCAATCATCTTTTATCTTTATCTTCAAATTACTATGATCAGACAAAAACTGGTGATTTAATGGCAAAATTTACAAACGATGTAAATGCTGTCAGGCGAGCAATGGGTCCAGCTATTGTAATGACAGTAGATGCTGTATTTTTAACCGCATTGACCATTATTTCAATGGGAATTTTTGTTAACTGGAAATTAACATTAATCGGAATAATCCCTCTTCCAATAATAGTAACCATAACTCTATATTTTGGTATTACCATTCATAAAAGATTTAGAAAGGTTCAAGATGCATTTGGCGAACTAACAAATTCAACTGAAGAATCAATTTCAGGTATTAGATTGATCAAAAGTTATGGAATAGAAGATACAAGATATAAAATTCTTGAGAAGGTTTCTAATGACTATGTTTCAAAGTATATGAGCTTAATAAAGATATTTGGAATGCTTTTTCCTCTTATAATGACAGTTGCAACATCAGCTACTGTTATTGCAACATATTTTGGTGGAAGTCAAGTAATATTAAACAATATATCTCTTGGTGATTATATTACTTATTCAGGATATCTGGGGATGATTGTATGGCCTATGATAGAACTTGGATGGGTAGTAAATATTATTCAAAGAGGAAGAGCTTCCTTCAATAGAATTATGGAAGTATTAAATTCAAAAAGTGAAATTAAAACTGAAGACGAAGAAAAAATAAAAACTTTAAACGGAAATATAAAAATTAAAGATCTTACTTACAGTTATCCAAATTCAAATGAAAAAGTTCTAAAGAATATTGATATAGAAATTTCTGCAGGATCAAAAGTAGCATTTGTAGGAACAACTGGTTCTGGAAAATCAACATTCGGTAAATTGATTTCTAGAATGTATTCAGTCGAAAGTGGCAAGATATTTATTGATAATATAGATATAAATAGAATTGATCCAAAAAACATACGGAAAAACATTTCATTTGTTCCACAGGAAACATTTTTATTCTCTGAAACAGTAGAAAATAACATCAGATTTGGAAGAACTGACACTTCCTTTGAAGATGTAGTAAAATATGCAAAGATTTCCTCAATTGATGAAGATATAAATAGTTTTCCAGAAAAATACAGTTCTATGGTAGGAGAAAAGGGCGTTACTCTTTCAGGTGGCCAAAAACAGAGAATAGCTATAGCTCGTGCTCTAATCATGGAATCACCAATAATAATTCTTGATGATTGCCTGTCGGCTGTAGATACTGAAACTGAAGCAAATATTCTTTCAAGTTTAAAAAATAGTAATTCAAAAAAAACAGTAATAATAATATCACACAGATTAAAAGCAGTAATGGATTCAGATATTATCTATGTTTTGGATGATGGAAATATTATTGAAAGAGGCACTCATAATCAATTAATCCAAAATAATAAACTTTATAAAAAAATGTACGAACGACAGATGTTGGAAGAAAAACTGGAGGAAGAATAATCATGAGTAATAATTCAAATATATATAGTGAAGTAGAAGAAAAAGTTAAAGTTGAAGATTGGAGTATTATATTTAGATTATGGAAATTTGTTAAGCCTTATCTAAAACTTTTTGTTTTTTCAATAATACTAATACTAATCTCAGCTGGATTAGATCTTTTGCCTCCCTTTTTAACAAAAATAGCTATAGATGACTATATTTCAAACGATACAAAATATGATGCAGTAATCGAAAATAATAAGTTAATATCTTATGAAATAGATCCGGATGGAAAATTTTATTTTCATCATGATGAAAATGAAAATTTTTATATAACTGACGGTGAAACAAAAATTCTTTTAACAGATGAAGAAGAAGAGTCATTACAAAAAAAAGATATTTCAGGATTGACAACAATAACCTTTTACATGATTCTTACATTAATTGGAATATTCTTTATAAATTATGGTCAAATTATAGTTACAAGTTTTATGGGGTTAAAAATAACACATGATTTAAGAATGTTTCTTTTTAAAAATGTATTAAAGAAAAAAATGAGATTTTTCGATACTAATCCAAGTGGAAGACTTTCTACCAGAGTAGCTAACGATACTCAAAACATAACTGAATTTTTCACAAATGTTATTACTTCAATTATTAAGGATATTGTTCTTCTTGTGGGAATTATAATTATTATGCTTTATTTATCTGTAGAATTAGGATTAATTTCCTTATGTATTCTACCCATTATAATGGTTGCTATCCTAATTTTTAGGTATTTTGACAGAATTGCATATAGAAAGGTCAGAGCGAGAGTTGCAATTATCAATGCATTTTTAGCTGAGCATATTTCTGGAATCTCAATCATAAAACTCTTTAATCAAGAAAAAAGAAAAGAAAAGGAATTTAACGAAGTAAATAATGATCATCTAGCCAGCACAATGGAACAAATGAAGGTTTTCGCTATTTTTAGACCTTTGATGGATCTTCTTTATTATCTTGCTATCACTATTATTTTATGGTATGGGGCAAAGGGATTTATTGATTTAAGAATAGAATTTGGTGTTCTCTATGCTTTCGTTAGTTATATAGATATGTTTTTTAGGCCATTGAAGGACATAGCTGAAAAATATGACATTGTACAAAATGCACTAGCTTCTTCAGAAAAAATATTTAAATTAATTGACGAAGATGGAGAAAATTATAATGAAGAAAATAATTTTAAAGTAAATGGTAAGGGTAGCGTTGAGTTTAAAAATGTTTGGTTAGCATACGATGAAAAGAATTTTATTCTGAAGGATATTTCTTTTAAAGTTTCTCCTAAAGAAAAAATTGCCATAGTTGGTGAAACCGGAGCAGGTAAAACATCAATCATTGGAATACTCAATGGGTTATATAAAATCCAAAAGGGATCAGTAATAATTGATGAGAAATCCATTTACGACTACAATTTGATTAATTTAAGAAAATCAATTGGAATTGTTATACAGGATGTTTTTTTGTTTTCTGGAAATATTATTGATAATATACGTCTTTTCGATAAATCAATTTCTAGAGAAAAAGTAATTGATGCTGTTAAATACGTATATGCAGACTATTTTATTGAAAGATTATCTGAAGGTTATGATACGGAGATAATCGAAGGAGCTGCAACTCTTTCTGCTGGAGAAAGACAATTAATTGCATTAGCAAGAGCAGTTCTATTTAATACTGAAATATTAGTTCTAGATGAAGCCACTTCCAATATTGATTCCCAAACTGAATTTTATATTCAAAAAGCATTAGAGAAAATATCAGCAACAAAAACAGTAATTACAATAGCTCATAGATTATCAACTATTAAGAATTCAAATAGAATACTTGTAATGCATAAGGGAAAATTGGTAGAGGAAGGAAATCATTTCGAATTACTAAAGAAAAATGGAATTTATGCTGATTTATATAAGTTACAATATGAGAACGATAATTAAAAAAGCCGGATATCCGGCTTCTTTATTTTAAGGAATTTAAAGCTTCAACTAATTCGTCAATTAGTGAAGGATTTATAGTTACCCCTTTCTTGGTGGGTTTATATTCTCCCGATTCATCTTCATAATATGTTCTAATGTCTATAAACTCTCTTTTTTTAAATTCTCTCTTCTCTATTCTGATAATTTCTGTAGGACTCTTCTGTAAATCTGGCATAACAACCTCCTGCTTAATATTTAAGATTTTTTGAAATATATTTTATTAAGTTTCTTATATTTTCTTTTGTTTTATTATTAGGTCTTATATTTCCTTCATCTCCGGAATAACTGATAATTCCATAGGCAGGAAATTGGCCACTAACAATATCAATGGGTATACTTATTGGAATCATACCCATATGATACCCATAGGTATTTATAGAATTTAAACATAAATGACCACCTCCCTCTGATGTACCTGAAGATGTAAATGAAATTAAATATTTTCCCTTTAACCTAGCTTCTGGCCAGAAATCACCAGTGGAATCTAAAAACTTTTTAAATTCTGATGATACATTGCCAAAATATGTTGGAGATCCAAAAAGAATTAAATCTGAATTTAATAAATCATCCGGTTCTGCAATTTTAATATTACAAATATCAGAGTAAAACTCTTTAACAATATCAAATTTATTATAAAGATCAAAAAAATCTTCATCCTCTACTCTTAAAATATCTACATCTATTTTATTTTCAAATAATGATCGATATAATTCTTTAGCCAATAGGTAAGTATTACCACATACGCTATGAAATACTATAGTTGCTTTGATAGAAATCACCTCCAATTGACATATTATATTATAGCTAAATAAAAATTTTTATCAACTATAATATTTTTAAGTGACAAATAATATTCAATATTTTGAAATGGAAAACATTTTATGATATAATCATACAGCAATTTATTTAGTGATTAATGGAGGTTTTTCATTTGAGTGTAAAGGTAAGTTCCATCGTTGAAGGTAAGGTAACGTCAATTAAAAAATTTGGTGCTTTTGTCACATTGGATGGTGGCGAAGAAGGTTTTGTTCATATTTCAAAAGTTTCAAAAGATTATGTAAAAAATATTGATGATTATCTTAAAGTTGGCCAATCAGTAAAAGCTAAAGTGATGGGAACATCTAAAGATGGGAAATTAGAATTATCGATTAGAGCAGTCGACACTGATCAGAAGGATGACGGCCCAAAGGATCAGGATTTTGAAAAGAAGCTAGCTAAGTTTATGAAAGATAGCGCTCAGAACAATTCTGCAGTAAGACAAAGATTAGATAAAAAGCGAGGGATCAAAAAGACTAAACGAAAATAAACAAAAATATATTTTAAAAAGGGCCTAAAGCCCTTTTTTATTTTATAAATGACCTATAGTAATCTTGAAAAAATAAATCATAAATACAACACGAATAAAAAATTTTCAAATATCGATTTATTATGAGTAAAACAATACCTTTCAAATATATAGCATTTTTATAATTTTTTTTACCTTGAATTAGTATTTCTACAGTGCAATTATCAATCAAAAGCAAATATTTATATAACCTGCCATGTAATTTTATTAGTTTTATTTGAAGAAAGTTCCAAAATATCTCCTTTTTTGAGAGTTCCGATTCCTTCAGGTGTTCCTGTGAAAATCAGATCTCCCTTTTCCAATTTCCAATAAATTGCAATTTCTGATAAGATTTCTTCAAATAAAAAAATCATATTTTCCACTTTGCCTATTTGTTTAATAACATTATTTATCTTTAAAGTGAATGTCAAATCATTAAGATCTTTAGTCGTTTTAATATTATAAAAATTTCCAAGGGGAGCACTGTAATCAAATGCTTTGGACTTTTCCCAGGGTAATCCCCTTTCAATACATTCTCTTTGAATATCTCTCAAAGTTAAATCAAGGCCTAAAGTAAAACTTTCAACAGAATTAATAAGTTTATCTTTTATATCACCCATTTTTAGAACCAGTTCTGATTCATAACTAAACTCCTTTGTATTATCTGGATAATAAATTTTGTTTGATAATGAAATCGAATTCTTCTGCTTTAAAAAAATTATTGGTTTTTTCGGAATTTCATTATTCATTTCCTTTATATGAGAAAAATAGTTTCTTCCAACACAAAAAATTCTATTGTAGTTATAAATCATTTTATATTTTTTTCTCCTTTATGGTTAAGATAGATATTAAAGCTAATACAAAGGAAGCAGAAGCTACAACAAACATTGTCTCGAAACCTATTAAGTCAACAAATAAACCGAAAAACAATGGCCCTAAAATAGCAGCTAACATTGAAAAGAAGTAATAAATTCCAGTATAAGTACCAACCTTTTCCTCTTCAGCCTGTTCGACTACCATAGGGTATGAATTTATGTTAATACATGCCCAAAAAAAGCCTCCTATTGCCATTAAAATAATCATTAATATATTGAAATTTATTGAGAGAAATACTGTTTCACTTCTTATTAATGATAATAATCCAAAGGTTATTATTAAACCTATAATTCCTATTCTGATCGTTCTTTTTTTACCAATTTTAGTTGCAATGAAACCACTTGGAATAGCAAAAATTAAAAAGGCTCCAGCGAAAGTACTTAGAATCAAAGAACCTGAAGAAGCTTTTATTCCTAGAAAGTCAACACTATATCTACTAAATGTAGCTTCTATTCCATTGTATCCAACAAACCAAAAAAATATTGCAAAAAGGATGTTTCTTGCTGTGGTATCTTTAGCAGTAAAGATCTCTTGGATTATACTGAATAAATTTACCTTTTCACTCTTAGTTTCTTTTTCAACTGTTTTTGGTTCTTTAATAAACTTTAATAAAAACAATAAAGAAAAAATCATTAAAATAGCCGTTGATATAAATGGAAGAATTTTATTCATATCATAGAGAATAGCTCCAATTGAAAGAACCAATACGGATGCTAGTCCCCCCATAAAATTAATTATTCCATTTGCTTTGCTTCTCTGCTCCTTAGGTGTTATATCAGGCATAAGAGCTATTGTAGGAGCTCTGAAGACAGCCATAGCCAAATTAAGTGTAATTAAAATTATCATTAGAGAAATGAAAGATGAATAATTTGGTAAAAGAACAAAAAGGATTGCTGAAATTGGTATTCCAAAAATTAAAAAAGGCATTCTTCTTCCAAATCTTGTTTTAGTTTTGTCGCTTAAATTTCCAAATAAAGGTATTAACGTCACAGCCATTATATTATCAATTGTCATAATTGCATTTATCCAAAATTGACTTCCGATATAATCACTGAGAAATAATGGAACATAAAAATTGTAAAGAGGCCATACTAAACTAATAGCGAAGAATCCAAATCCAAGAATAAACGTTTTCTTATAATTTAATTTTGTCATTATTGCTCCTTTTTTATTCATTTATCAATAAAGTTTCAGCAAGTAAAAAATCTTCCTTTGTAGTAATTTTCAAATTGTAATACGAAATTTTATATAAATGCATTCGAAATCCATTTTTTAAAAAGATTTGAGTATCATCAGTATTATAATACATTTTACTTAGGAGTTCTTTTTTATGAGAAGAAAATATCTCTTTATATATGAATCCCTGTGGTGTTTCGGCATTTACATATTTTTGTCTGTCAGGGACATTGATTATTCTTTCACTGTTTATTTCATATAAAGTATTATTAATTGATGAAACCGTTACAACACCAACATTACTTTCTATTTTATTCAAAAATGGAATCACATCATCTTTTTTAAAAAGGGGTCTTGCTGCATCATGAATAATTACTTTATCAATTTTATGTTCATCCAAGTATTCCAATCCTTTGTATACAGAAATTTGTCTAGTATTACCTCCAAAGATGATCTCAACAGGATTTTTAAAATTATAGTCCCGAACTATTTTTTTTGCATAATTCTTCATTTCTTTATTAATTACAAGTACCAAAAAATCAATTTCAGGTACATCAAAAATCATTAATGATCTTATAATAATTTCCATATTTTTTAATTTTAAAAACTGCTTTGGGATTTCTGAATTAAATCTTGTTCCAGATCCTGCTGCTACGATTATTGCTGCATTATTCATCTTAATTTATGAATAAATAATCCGCTTCTTAGTTTTGGTTCAAACCATGTAGATTTTGGTGGCATTGTTCTGTTTGAATCAGCAACATCCATCAATTCTTCTATTGAAGTTGGAAAGAGAGAAAAAGCAACTTTATATTCTCCAGAATCAACCATTCTCTTCAATTCACGAATGCCCTTTATTCCTCCAACAAAATCTATACGCTGATCTTTACGAGGATCTCTAATACCAAGTATAGGATTTAGTAAATTGTTTTGAAGAATTGAAACATCAAGAGATAAAATTGGGTCCTTGCTGTTAAAGGTTCCTTTCTTAGGAATCAATAAATACCATTGATTATCCAAATACATTCCAAAATGATGTTTTCTGTCCGGGTTACCATCAAAATCTTCTTTATATATTTCGAATAATTCATCTGCTCTTTGTAAGAATTGTCCAGATGAGTAACGATTTAAATCTTTAACAACTCTGTTGTAATCCATTATATTGAGTTGAGAAGCAGGGAAAATCACTGAAAGAAAATAATTATATTCATCATTTATTTCATTTGGAAATTTTTCTTTCATAATCTTTGCAACATTAGAAGCTGATGCTGCTCTATGATGGCCATCAGCTATATATAAATATGGTATTTCCATAAATTTATTTTTTATTAAATCTATTTCATCATCTTCATTTATTCTGTAAACTGTATGTTTTACTTCGTTCTCATCAGAAAAATCATACAAAGGATTTTTGTTTTTTATCAAATTTAATAAAAAATTATCATTACTGTCTTTATCTGGGTAAGTAAGAAATACAGGACCAGTATTCGCTTCTAAATTGAGAATATGTTTTGTCCTATCTTCTTCCTTTTCTTGTCTCGTTAATTCGTGTTTTTTTATTATATTTCTATCGTACTCATCCACACTTGTACATGCAACCAAACCTATTTGAGTGATTTTCCCCATTTGCTGTTTGTAAATGTAAAATAAAGGTTTTTCTTCTTCAATCAAATATTCCCCTGAGATTAAATTATCTAAGTTTTCCTTTGCCTTCTCGTAAACATTATCTTCATAGTTCTTTAAATCTACTTCAGCTCTTATAACATGCATAAAACTGATTGGGTTTTTTGCATATGATTCAGCTTCTTTTTTATTTACCACATCATAGGGTGGGCAAGATATTTCTTCAACAAATTCTTTTTTTGGATGAACAATACTAAACGGTCTAATTACAGCCATAATACACCTCCTTATTCTTTTTCAAGAATAATATTATCACAATTTATAAAAAAATCATCTCTCTTATTTAATATTTATGGGTTATATACGGATATTATTGAATATATTCTTTCATTTAAACATAAATAATTATTTATCTGTTTTTTAAAAAAAAAAGAGTAGATTTCTCTACTCTTATTTATATTCCTGCAAGCATATCTCGTACGATTTTATTCACGGCTTTTCCATCAGCTTTTCCCTTGATTTTAGAAATCAACGCTTTCATTACAATTCCAAGATCAGAAGGTCCCTTAGCACCTGTTTCTTGAATAGTCTCAAGAGCAATTTTTGAAATCTCTTCATTTGTAAGAGGTTGTGGTAAGTATTTTTGTATAATCTCCAGTTCAGATTTTTCATGATCTACAAGATCTTTTCGATCTAATTTATCATAGGAAAAAATCGCTTCTTCTCTTTTTTTTGCTTCCTTTAAAGCTAATTCGATTATGATTTCATCAGTAATTTCCTGTTCTTTGGATTTTGCTGAAGCAGTTTTATAATTTTTCACAGAAGCTATTATAGATCTTATTGCATTAATCTTATCTTTATCCTTCAGCTTCATATATTTTTTAAGATCTTCATTTAATTCATTATAAAGGCTCATTTTTTACTCCTCGTTTGATTTTCGGACCATTGGAAATGGTATCACATCTCTAATTGAAGGGGAATTAGTTAAAAACATTACTATTCTATCCCAACCAATACCCAAACCTCCAGTTGGTGGCATGCCATATTCAAGAGCGTTAATAAAATCAGTATCCATCATTTGAGCTTCATCATCGCCTTCTTCTCTAAGTTTAGCCTGATGCTCGAATCTCTTTAATTGTTCTACAGGGTCATTTAGTTCACTGAAGGCATTTGCTATTTCCATTCCATTTATTATCAGTTCAAATCGTTCAGTTACATCCTTTTTATCTCTATGCTTCTTGGCTAATGGAGAAATTATTGTGGGATGTTCCATTATAAATGTTGGGTCAACAATAGTATCTTCAACTAAATCCCATAGTTTTTCAATTAAGTGCCCTCTTTCCTTTATTTCCGGAATACTTTCATGCTCTTCTAATACCTTTAACAATTCCTCGTCTGAATCTGATAAAATATCAACTTTTAACTTCTCCTTTATGTAATCGGTTAATATTATTCTTTTCCATGGACGCGAAAAATTAATTTGTTTACCATTATATTCGATTATTTCCCCACCTGTTACTTTTTTTGCAACAGTGTTTATAAGTTCTTCTGTAAGATCCATGATATCAAAATAATCCGCATAAGCCTGATATAGTTCCATCATTGTAAATTCTGGGTGATGCTTATAAGAAATTCCTTCATTTCTAAAATTCTTACCAATTTCGTATACTTTATCAAATCCTCCAACAATATATCTTTTTAAATACAATTCCAGAGAAATTCTCATGAACATTTCCGAATCGAAAGCATTCAATTTCGTTTCAAAGGGTCTAGCTGTAGCCCCTCCTGTTAAATAATGTAAAACAGGGGTCTCTACTTCTATAAAGCCCTTCTTATTCAATTCTTCTCTTACTGTTTTTAAGATATTGAATCTAATTTTATATCTGTTTAATGCATCATCATTTGATAACATTTCTACATATCTTTGTCTATAAATAATTTCCTTATCTTTCAAACCATGCCATTTTTCTGGAAGAGTTTGGAGAGTTTTAGATAATAATTCAAATTCTTCTACGAATACAGATAATTCTCCTGTTCTTGTTTTGAAGGGAAATCCTTTAATTCCGATGAAATCACCCATATTTATATATTTTTTAAAGAAGGCAAAGGTTTCTTCTCCTACTTTATCCTGTCTTATATATGCTTGAATTCTTCCATCTACATCCTTTATTACAAAGAAAGAAGTTTTTCCCTGTTTCCTGATAGCCATAACTCTACCAGCAGTTGAAACTTTTTCATTTTCTAAAATTTCTCCTTCTTTTAAATAAGAAAACCTTTCTTTTATTTGATTTGAAGTCTCTTTCTTTTCAAATTTGTAAGGATATGGATTTACTCCCTTTTCTCTTAATTCATTAACTTCTTTTATTCTTTGATCTCTTATTTCTTCACTCATTCAATTTCCTCCGATTAACTTACACCGATAATCTTATATTTTTTAATTCCTGAAGGGGTCTTAATTTTTATCACTTCATTTAACTTTCTACTTAATACAGCTGCTCCTACAGGAGAATCAACACTTATTTTATTCTCAAAAATATTTGCTTCTTGAGGATTTACAAGGGTTAGATTCAATTTCTTTTTTTCTACTTCATCAAGTAATATCAATTTAGATCCTAATTTAGCAGTTTCTCCATCACTTTCATCCTGTATAACTTGTGCTTTGTTCAATATATTTTCTAATTGCTGAATTCTACTATTAATTCTACCTTGTTCATTTTTTGCTTCATCGTATTCAGAATTTTCACTTAAATCCCCAAGTTCTCTTGCTTCTTTAATTCTTTGAGCAATGTCATACATTAATTTTTTTCTATTTTCTTCCAGTTCTTTTTTTAATTTTTGATATCCTTCTTTTGTTAGAAGGATTGATTCTTCTTTAGCCATAAATAACCTCCATTATCGGTTTTTTAATTCTATTTTTAGCTCATTAATTATATCCATAAAATGATCTAAATCTCTGAACTCTTTGTAAACAGATGCAAATCTTACATAAGCAATTTGATCATGATTTTTGAGTTTGTCTACAGTTATTTCTCCTATTTTAGCTGCATCTATTTCATGTTTACCTGATTTAAGTATTTTGTTTTCTATCTCTGAAACAATTTTATCTATTTCTTCAAGTGAAAATGGTCTTTTTTCGAAAGCTTTTAATATTCCATCTCTAAGTTTTGTTCTGTTAAATCTTTCTTTTCTTCCATCTTTTTTCACAACAAAAAAGGGCATCCTTTCATATCTTTCGTATGTTGTGAATCTTCCACCACACGATTCACATTCCCTCCTTCTTCTAATAACTTTTCCATCTTCAACTGGTCTTGAATCTAAAACTTTAGTCTGAAATCCATTACAGTACGGGCAAATCATTTATATCCCCCCAATTCTTCAGCAATCTTAAAAATTTTTTTAAATTTGTTATAAATTGAAGATTTACTTATTGGAGGATCGAACATTTCTCCTAATTCCTTCAAACTTTTATCTTCATTATTCAATCTTAAATCTGCTAAATTTTGCAAATCATCATTTAAAAGATCGTACCCTCCGGTTTGCTTTATATAATTAATTGCGTTCACTTGATTAACCATAGCTTGAGCAGATTTATTTGCGTTAGCTGATAAGAAATTCAATGTTCTAGTAACGTTTCCTCTAATTTTTTTCATTTCAATCGTTTGAGATAGAGCCATAAAATATTTTATAGATCCTATTATTGATAAAAATTCTTTAATGTCAGAAGATGATTTTATATAAACTTTGTATTTTTTTCCTAATTTAATTAACTTCGCATGCATATTGAAAGTTTCTTTCAAATTATCCAGTAAATTTTTAATGAAATCATAATCAGTATCAAGCGTCATTTCAAGATGATATTCCTTTTTTGGATCTACTAAAGATCCTCCAGAAATAAATAATCCTCTTAAAAAATTCCCAAAATATACTGGGTCATTTTTTAAAAATACAGGTAAAGTATCATTTCTAATCATAAAATTATGTAAATTTAAAAAATTTTCAACCTTGGTATAATCAAAAATTATTTCTCCGCCTTTAGAATGATTTAAATTTATTTTCTCAATAACTTGAGTTTCGAATATTTTTATATTTAAAAACTTTGTTATTTTATATAATCTTTTTAATCCTGATATAGAACTCAAAGATATAACAAGATAAATACCATTTTCTTTTATTCTCAAATTTCCCTTTGATTTTATGAAACCCATTAATTCAGAAATTGCTTCATACTTATCAGAAATTTCTAAATTGCAAAGTTCTTCTTTTATTTTTTCTGCAAAACTCATTTTATTCCTCTATAATTCCAAGTATTTGAATCATTTTTTCTATTTCCTTCCTGGAATGTCTTATAACTGTTTTTTTCACTTTATCTATTATATCTACAGCTGTAATTCCCCTCAAAATATCTACTCTTTTATCATCTTCAAGATCATTTTTTACAACTTCTGATCCTTGTTCTTTATATCTACTTATCAATTGATCATCAATATTATCTAAGCAAGAATAAAATATTTTATCAAAGGGAGTACCTGTATATTTTTCAACTACATTAACATGTTTAGAAAGAGTAAACCCATCCGTTTCTCCGGGTTGTGTCATAAGATTGCAAATAAATATCTTTTCAGCTTTTGAATTTATGTAAGCTTCCTTTAAATTAGAAATTAAAAAGTTTGGTATAATGCTTGTATAAATACTTCCAGGACCTACAATAATAATATCTGAAATTTTAATCAGTTCTACAACTTCAGGCATTGCTTTAATGTCCCTGTCCAGGAATATTTCTTTTATTTTATTTCCTACTTGAGAAATTTTAATTTCCCCCCAGATAATTGACCCATCATCTAGCTTTGCTACTAAATTTATTAATTCATCTGTAGCTGGAAGTACATGACCCTTTATTTTTAGGAGATGTGAAGCTTCATGAATAGCTTCAGGAAAACTACCAGTCAACTCCTTTAATCCAGCAATAATTAAGTTACCTAATGAATGATTCTTTAATTCATCACTATTGAATCTATACTGAAAAAGTTTGGTTAATAAATCTTCATTGTCAGCTAGAGCGATTAAATTATTACGTAAATCACCTGGAGGAGGTATGTTTAAACCTTCACGTAGAAGACCGGAACTACCTCCATTATCTGTAACTGTTACAATTAAATTCAAATCATTAACATAGTTTTTTACTACTCTAGAAATAGTTGATAAACCAGTTCCTCCACCGATAAGTAAAACTTTTTTCATTCTTTTATTCCTAGTTCCCGATGAGAAAGTGAGAGATTTATTTTCTTTGTTTTTAAATCTTTAAATAAGAGCTCAGAAATAAATACTGAACGATGTTTTCCACCAGTGCAACCTATTGAAATTTTGATTTGATTTCTTCCCGTTTTTTCATAACCATTAATTGTTTGTTTCACCACTTCCAGGAGATTAGAATAAAAAGGATCGAAGTTTTCATATTCCTTTATATAATCTTGAATTTTCTTTTCTCTTCCTGTCATTTCAGTTAAATCATTTCTATAATATGGGTTTGGTAAAAATCTGACATCAAAAACCATATTGGAATTATTTGGAATTCCATTAACAAATCCAAAACTTTCAATTTTGACCCTTATTGGCGGTAGGTTATTTTCGTTTGAAGAAACCGCAGAAAGAACTCTGAAGCCCAGTTCCTTTGTATCCATTCCTGATGAATTTATAACTATATCTGCAGAAGATTTTATATTAGATAATTTTTCTCTTTCTATTCTTATTCCATCCAATAAATTGTAATCTTTATTCAGAGGATGCGCTCTCCTGGATTTTTGATATCTGTAAACTATTTCATCATCATCAGCCTCGAAAAAAATGATTTTAAAATCTATATCCATTTTTTTAAGTTCTTCTCTCTGATCGTTTATCGTTTTTTCTATATTGTCATTGGAGAACTTTATCAGAGTTCTTATATCTATGACAATTGCCAGTTCATCAATTTGTTCTTTTGTTAATATCTTTGCAAGATCTCTAAGAATAAAAGGTGGAACGTTATCAATACAAAAAAAACCAAAATCTTCAAGAAATTTCAAAGCCGTTGTTTTCCCACTTCCTGACAGACCAGTAATAATAACTAGTGTTTTTTTATTCATTAAAACACCTTCTCGATTACTTTAATTTTATCTTCTGAAACATCTACGCAGTATATATTATATTCTATATTATTTTTAAAGTAATTATCAACATTTTTTTTGAATGATTCTGTATCACCGGAAACATAAAAATTAACATTTGAATATTTGCCGGTGTTTAATTTGTCTTTATTAATATTTATTTTTTTTGATAGGAATTTTGCCGGATCGATTATTTTTGTTGAAGAGTCCAAAAACTTTTTTATTCCATTTAATAAAAATGGATAGTGAGTGCATCCAAGTATAAAAAAATCTGGTTTTATCTGTTTGAATTTCCTTAAATAAAATCTAATAATAGTATCAACAACTGTACCTGTCCAATTACCTTCTTCGACAAGTGGAACAAAAAGCGGGCAGGCTTTTTGTACTATTAATTGAACATCGCACTTTGAAACGATTTTTTTTAAATATAATGATTTTTTTACTGTTTGTTCGGTTCCTATTATTCCAATATTTGAATTCAAATTTAGATCTTTTATCAAATAATCTATAACTGTATTAATTATTCCTACATATTCAATATCTAAAAAATTTAGTATTTCATCATCTATAACTGAATCTGAAGTATTGCAAGCTGATACTACAAGATCAGGATTAAGTTCTTTAATGAATGAAAATATCTGAAATAATTGTTTCCTCAATATTTCAGTGCTTTTTGAACCATAAGGAACCCTACCAGTATCACCAAAGTACTCAAAATCTATTCCTGAAGGATATTTTTTATATAATTCTTTTAAAACTGTTAACCCACCAATACCTGAATCAAAAAGTGCTATTTTCATTTATTTTACTTCTTCATCATCTGCTGTTTTTTTATACATTTCATCAACAACTTTTTGATATTTATTCTTTAATCTAGTTAATTCTTTTTTAGAAATCACCATCTCACTAGCAAAGTTCACTAGAAGAAAAACTATTGTTTTTTCAAAACCAACTTTTGAAATTCCATCTTTAATATCATTAAATTTTTCTTGAATCAATCCAAAAACTTCTTCAACTTTGTTATTAGGATCATTAGATAAAAAACTATATTCTTTATCTCCCAGTTTAAGCGTGACAGTTCTTTTCATATAAAAAACCCCTCTTATTTATTTTCTGTAGTCATTTTACTTCTAATTCTTTCAATTAGTGATTCTATTGTTTTGTTACTTGATTCAATTTTAATTTTCATTTCGTTGGTAACTTCTTTCATTTCTTTATTATTTTTTTCAAGCTCATCTATTCTTTTCCATAATTTAGAAGCTTCATTTTCCTTTTTTTTATAATCTTCAATTAACTTATCAATTAATAATTCTAATTCCTGTATTGTATCCATAAAAAACCCCCCAGATTTTTAAATATACACCGACATTATATAATGCCGGTGTAATAATAATATTATATATATTTCTTTGCAATTTCAATCAGTTCAATAAAACTTTCATTTAAACTTGCTCCTCCAATAAGACCGCCATCAATATTTTTCTGTGAAATCAAGGAATCAAAATTGTTTGGCTTAATACTTCCCCCATAAAGAATTTTAGTATTCTCAGCTGTTTCACATCCAAAAATATCTTCAAGCACTTTTCTACAAAAAGCCATAGTTTCTTCTGCTTGTTCAGGTGTTGCAACAACTCCTGTTCCAATAGCCCATACTGGTTCATAAGCTACTACTATTTCTTTCATTTGATCCTTTGTAATATCTTTTAATCCTTCTTTTATTTGAGTTTCTAAAACAGAGTTTGTAGATTCTGATTCTCTATCCTCTAACAGTTCTCCTATACAAAACATTGGTTTTAATCCAGCTTCTAATACAGCTTTAACCTTTGTATTTAAGAAATCATCCTTTTCACCAAAAACATGTCTTCTTTCTGAATGTCCAACTAAAACAAACTCTAATCCTAAGTCCTTAGCCATTGGAATAGCATTTTCTCCAGTGAAAGCTCCGGAATCCTTAGGATAAATGTTTTGTATACCTACTTCAATAGTTGTATCTTTTAAAATTTCTGAAACTCCGTCTAACGACAAAGCTGAAGGGAATACTATAACTTCTATTTCTTTTTCATTTCCTACTGAACCTGCAAGAACATTAGCAAATTGCTTACTTTCGGAAGGAGTTTTGTTCATTTTCCAATTTCCAGCAATAATTATTCCTCTGCTTTTATTTTCTGTCAATTCAGAAATGCTTTTAATTCCAGGTAATTCCTTTCCCTCTAACATTTCTAATGAAGCTCCTCCACCCGTTGAAACATGACTAACTTCGTTTTCAAGTTTGAATTTTTTTATAGCAGCTGCACTGTCGCCGCCACCAATTATTGTTACAGCATCTTTTAATTCAGCAAGTTTTTTTGCAATTTCAGATGTTCCTTTCGAGAAATCTTCAATTTCAAATACACCCATTGGTCCATTCCAAACGACAGTTTTTGCATCTTCAAGTTTCTTTGAGAATAAATTTATTGTTTCAGGACCTATATCTAAACCCATCCAGCCTTCCGGAACACCATCTTCGATTTTAACAACTTTTACTTCTACACCAGCTTTAATTTCCTTTGCAACTAAAGTATCCACAGGTAATACAAAATCAACCTTATTTTCTTTTGCTTTTTGTAAAATATCTTTAGCGAGATCAATTTTTTCAGCTTCAACAAGAGAATTTCCAACTTCTTTACCCATAGCTTTTAGGAAAGTGAACATCATTGCTCCGCCTATAAGAATTTTATCTGCTTTAGTTAGGAGATTTGTAATTACTCCTATTTTATCTGAAACCTTTGCACCACCAAGTATTACAACATATGGATGATCGGGATTTTCTACTGCTTTTCCTAACATTTTAATTTCTTTTTCCATTAAAAAACCAGCTGCACTTTTTAAATAATTTGCTACTCCAACGTTAGAAGCGTGTGCTCTATGAGCTGTTCCAAATGCATCATTAACATGAATATCAGCTAATTTAGCTAACTTTTTCGCAAAATCTTCAGTATTTTTCTTTTCTTCTTTATAATATCTAACGTTTTGGAGTAGGAGAATATCTCCATTTTTCATTTTTGAAACTTTATTCTCGACTTCTTCTCCGATACAATCATCTGCAAAAAATACTTTTCTACCTATTAATTTTTCTAAAATCTTAGATACAGGTTCAAGTGAAAATTCAGGTTTTTTCTCTCCCTTTGGTCTACCAAGGTGTGAAACTAGTATAGCTTTACCACCATTTTCAATTACATATTTTATTGTAGGAAGTGCAGCTACAATTCTTGTATCGTCTGATACTTCTCCAGTTTCTTTATTTATTGGGACATTGAAGTCAACTCTAATTAGAACTTTTTTACCTTTAAAATCACAATCATTTACAGTTAATTTTGCCATTTTATTACCTCCAACATTAAAAAGAGGCCTTTTAAAGGCCTCCTAATTTTTTCTCTTTTTAGAGATTAACCCATTTGTCAACTAAGTCAACTACTCTACAGCTGTAACCATATTCGTTATCATACCAGGAGAAAACTTTTACTAAGTTGCCTTTAACATAAGTGATTGATGAATCAAATGTTGCACTTGCCTTTGTGCCTATAATATCTGAACTTACTAATGGTTCTTCTGTATAAACAACATAATCCTTTAAATATCCATCACATGCTTCCTTCATTAATGCATTCACTTCTTCTTTTGTAGTATCCTTTTTAACTTCTACGGTTAGATCTGTAATTGAACCATCAGGAACAGGAACTCTAACTGCCGCTCCGTCTAATTTTCCAGCCAATTCAGGGATAACTATTCCTACTGCTTTTGCTGCTCCAGTTGTTGTAGGGATTGTATTAACTGCTGCAGCTCTAGATCTTCTGAGATCACTATGAGGCAAATCTAATATTCTCTGGTCGTTAGTGAACGCATGAATAGTTGTTAGGAATCCTTTAACTACTCCTAATTTATCATTTAAAACTTTAATTACTGGAGCTATTGAATTGGTTGTACATGATGCATTAGAAATAACTGTTTGATCTGCTTTTAAATCTTCATCATTAACACCCAAAACAACTGTTGCATCAACTTCACCCTTTGCAGGAGCTGTTATTAAAACTTTTTTTGCTCCAGCTTCTATATGAGGCAAACACTTTTCTTTATTTCTGAAAACACCAGTTGATTCAACAACAACGTCAACTCCAAGTTCTTTCCAAGGTAAATTTCCTGGATTCTTTTCTGAGTAAACTCTTAATTCCTTACCATTAACTACAAGTGCATTATCCTTTGCTTCTACCGTTCCATCAAATCTTCCATGAACACTATCGTATTTTAATAAATTTCCAAGTGTTTTCGCATCGGTTAAGTCGTTAATTGCTACAACTTCCATATCATCTCTTTTAACCATTTCTCTGAAGACTAATCTTCCAATTCTTCCAAAACCATTAATTGCAATCTTTACCATAATTGCACCTCCTATATTTTCAAAGTAAATTTTCGGGTAAATTCATTCCTTGTGTTAGGGAGGAAGATTCTTCTTCTCTCCTTTTTTCTATGTTTTCTAAAATTTCATTAACTCCAGCTACTAATAAATCAGATAATATTTCAATATCCTCATCCTTCAAATCTTCATCAATTTCAATTGATTTTATTCTTCTATCACACGTAGCTGTAATTTTTACTGCCCCTCCACCTGCTGAAGAGGAAATTTCTATATCTTTAAATTTTTCTTCAAGTTCTTCCATTTTTTGCTGAGCTTCCTGTGCTTGTTTTAACATTTGATTCAAATTACCAGGCATTCCCTTTCCCTTTTTGGAAGAGCCATAACTTCTTCCACCAATTCCTCTAAATTTCTTTGCCATAAAAATACCTCCCAACTAATCCTTTGAAATTGTAACGTTTTCCGAGCCAAAAAAATCTATCAGATCACTTACGTATTTTTTTTCGTCTTCTGGTAGATTTTCAAGTAAAAGGGAATTTGAGTCACCTTCATTATTAAAAAATACTTCCTTCCCATATTTTTTTATCCTATTAATTATAATCTCTTTTATGTTTTTTTCAAATGATTTAACTATTTTATTATTACACTCGATATTTATTTTATTTTTATCTGTTTCTTCGATTTTGGATGAAATTAAATATGTCCATTCCATAATTTTTCCTTCTTCGAATAATTCTTCTTCAATTTTTTCAATAAAAGAAAGTTCTGTATTTTGAATAACTGGCTCAACTATGCTTTCTTCTTTAATCTCAGGCTCACTTTCTTTAATTATGATTTTTTCTATTTCTTCTTCACAAGACGAAGGAGCATATTTTTTTACAAAATCATTTGATTTAAATATATTTAAAGTATCAAAAACACTTTTTTTACTTTCAGCAAATTTGACTTCCTTGAAAATACACCAGAGATCGGATATTAAATCAGAACCATAATTCTTCTGAATATCACCTGTCAAAATTTTTCCCTTTATTTTTTCTATTGATTGATCTAAAAGATTTTCATATGAGTATCCTTCGAATAATATATTTTGAGAAAATTCAATTAATCTTTTTAAATTGTTTGTGGTGTAAGATTCGACATATTTTTCAATCATTTCATCAGGGAGCAAACCAAGTATCTCTTTAACAGAATTAAAATCGACAGTATCAGATAGCACAATTACCCTTTCCAAAATGTTAACTGCATCTCTCATTCCACCATTAGCTGCATATGCGATTCTTTCTAAAGCTTTATCTTCAGATTTAATATTTTCACTAATTAGAATTTTTTTTAAGTAAGTTGCTATTTCCGATATACTGAGATTTTTAAAATAATATATTTGACATCTGGATAATATTGTATCTGGGACCTTTTCAACCTCGGGGTAGCGACGGTGGATATTGCGCTCCGGAATCAGCCAGCCTGCAGCATTGGGCTCTCCCAGCTTGACTGCGTCCTCCTTCTCCCAGGCT
>CAZGZM010000002.1:0-6866 GCA_964529955.1 uncultured Thermotogaceae bacterium | reverse complement strand
TGATATCTGGATAGTATTGTATCTGGGACCTTTTCTATTTTTGTCGTTGCTAAGATGAAAATTACATTTTCAGGAGGTTCGTCAAGTGTCTTAAGTAAAGCATTAAAGGCTTCTCGAGTCAACATATGAAATTCGTCAATTATATATATTTTATATTTTCCCATTGAAGGTCTATAAGAAACCCTGTCTCTTATTTTTCTTATTTCGTCTATACCTCTAAAGGAAGCCGCATCAATTTCAATTACATCAAAATGTGAAGATTTATCAATCGATCTACAGGAGTCGCATACCCCACATGGCTTATAATTTTCTGAAGTACAATTTAATGCTTTTGCCAGTATTCTAGCGCTGGTAGTTTTTCCTGTACCCCTTGGGCCTGAAAAAATATATGAATGCGAAGGGTTATCTGAGTCTATAACCTTGGACAAAATATCTTTCACTTGAACTTGGCCAATTAATTCTTTAAAATTTTTCGGGCGATACTTTCTATATAATACCTCAGACATATATTCACCTTCTCCCTATGAATTATATCAAATGACACAGACATTGTCTTAAATTAAAATTGAGATTAGATTGTGAAATTATTAACAATTACATTTTCATACAAATTTTTTTTAATGAACGTTTTAGCTTTTTATATAGTGCTTCAGCTTTGTAAAATGAAACGTTCTTAAAAACAACACTATCTCCTTGTTTATATTGAGCCGCTTTATACAAATCGGCATAAATAACTTTACCAATTCTTGGATATCCTCCAGTTGTTTGTGAATCAGCAAGGAGAAGAATTGGTTTTTTATCTCCTGGCACCTGTATAATTCCTGGAATAACAGCAGAAGATGTAATATTGATAGTATTTGTATCAATTTTATTTCCTTCAAATCTAATACCCATCCTATTAAATTTTTTTGTCACTACATATTTTGAAGAGATAAATCTTTCAATTGAAGTTTTTGGGAAGAAATTGTATTCGGGACCTTCAATGAATCTAAGAATATACATATTTCCAAATAAATAATCAATTATATTTTTTTTAACTTTTCGATATTTTAGTTTTATCAAATTAGCTTTCTCAATAAAATGTATTCTGTCTCCAGATAACAACTGCCTTCCATTAAAACCTCCGTATTTGGCAATTGTATAGGTAGAATAGCTATTCAAAAATTTATTTATTTTTATTTTGCCATAAATAGATAAATATGTTCTAACACCTTTATTTGACTTGTTGAATGAAAGTATATCTCCTCTCTTTACAATTAAAGTCCTGTACATTTCAACAGAACAATTATTTATTTTAGGATTCATTGATGCACCTGTTATCCCAATATATGTATCAAATCCAAATTCTATTGTGGGGCCTTCTAAAGTAAATTCAAAAACTGGATTGTCTCTTTCAGAAAATGAAAGATAGTTTGCGATTGTGAAAGATACGTTATCAAGGGATCCGCTTTGAGGAATTCCATATTTTTTAAACCCAAATATTCCATTATCCTGAATAGTAGAAAAAAATCCCGGTTTATGAATTTGAATCCAGCTCATATTTTTTCTCCGTCAACATGTTTCTTTATGAATTAAGTACCTTTTTTCAATCGATAATTTTTCAATCAAAAAAAATTCTTTCAAAGTTATCGGATAAAACTTAATGTAATTTCCCGATTCTATTTTAAAAGGATTAATCGAATCCACATCTAAAAAATTCACAGGAGTCTTACCTATTATTTGCCATCCTCCAGGGCTGTCAAGGGTGTAAATACCTGTTTGATTATTGGCTATACCTATTGATCCCCTTTTTACCTTTAATCTAGGTGTTTTTTTTCTTGGAAAATGTATTCTTTCATCTAAATCTGAAAGATAAGGGAAAAGGGGTAAAAAACCAATGAAATATATTCTATATAATTTTTTATAATGTAGTTCTATAATCTCATCGGTAGATAAATCAAGTTCTTTGGATATATTTTTTAAATCTAAAGCGAATTTTTCTCCATAATGAACAGGGATATGATAAATTATTTTTTTGTATTTTGATTCATCAATATATTTAGAGGAAATCTTTTTTAATAAATTTTTTTTATTGCAATTATCTTTGAAGGTAATACATACTTCATTATATGTATGAAAGACATCTAAAATAAAATTAAAAAAATTTTCTTTTACGTATTTTGATATATTCTGAGCAATAATGTTGTTTTGTATAGTAATATCATCAGATATTTTTATAATAAAAGTATTTTCACCTAGAAGTATTATTTGCATATTTCCTTCAGAGGCCTTATTGATATTCCATTTTCATCAAAATGCTGCTTTATTTCTTTAATAATTTCGAAAGAATTCTTATTGTCACCATGGACGCACATAGAATGAGGGTTTATATCAATAATTTTCCCATTTATGGATTTAATTTTATTGTACCTGATCATATTTAAAACTCTTTCTTTACAGATAGTTGAATCATGAATGACTGAACCCTTTACCTTTCGTGGTACTAAAAAGCCTGAATCATCGTATTCACGATCAGCAAATACTTCATTTGCAAATTTTATCCCCTTTTTGGAAGCAGAATAGCTTATTTCTGAGTTAGGTAAACCAAGAATAAATAATTCTCTGTCAAATAAAAAAACAGCTTCAACAATTGATTCTGCGACATCTCGATCTCTTTGTGCAAGATTATACAAGGCTCCATGTGGTTTTATATGCTGCATTTTTAAACCATTGATTTTTAAAAATGCTTCTATTGCACCTAGCTGATAAATGATCATATTTTTAATTTCATCCTTGCTCATATAAATAACTCTTCTTCCAAAACCCTTTAAATCATTAAAACCTGGGTGAGCTCCAATCTGAGTGTTTGATTTTTTTAATTTTATAATAATACTACTCATAGTATCTGGATCTCCAGCATGAAATCCGCAAGCAATATTTGCCGATGAAATTATTTTAAAAAGTTCCTCGTTGAGTTTTATTTTATATATTCCAAAATCTTCTCCTAAATCAGAATTTAAATCTATTTTCATAAAATCACATCCTATTCAAATTAAAAAGAAAATCATATAAATACTATCATAAACAATTTTTTATAACAATTTTGATATAATTTTTTTTGAGGTGATTAAATGAGACAAACGGATTTTTTAATAATCGGAAATGGAATTGCTGGTTTAAGTGCAGCAGAGGAAATTCGAAAGAATAATAGCAATTGTGATATAACAATCATTTCTAAAGATAAATATTTAACTTATTTCAGGCCAAAATTATCTCACAATCTTTCTTCGGATTTTGAAATAGATAGTATTTTTGTAAAAAAGGCAGAATGGTACGATATTAACAAAATTGAATTACTTCTGGATTCAAAAGTAGTAGAATATCATTTAAATCAAAATTATATTAGCTCTAACATCGGGGATATAAAATACAAAAAAATTATTATAGCAACAGGTAGTAATCCATTCATTCCACCAATAGAAGGAAAGGATAAAAAAGGAGTTTTCGCTCTTAGAACATATAACGATCTAATTAAAATAAGAAATTATATAGAAGATAAACAAAATATTTCAATAATTGGAGGAGGACTTCTTGGATTAGAAGCAGCCTGGGCACTTAAGAAAGCAAACAAATCAGTAAGAATAATTGAATGCGCTGAATGTTTATTAGTAAATCAACTTGATTTAGAATCTTCAGATTATCTTCTTCAATATCTAAAAAGTGAAAATTTCGATACATCAGTATCTTCAAATATTGATAATATTCAGGGGGACAATTCTGTTAAAGGAATTACTGTCAATGGAGAAACACTTCAAACTGATGCTATTCTTGTTTCAACAGGCGTGAGGCCAAACACTTATCAATTAACTAAAACCGAATTACAGATAAATAGAGGTTTGATAATTGATAAAAACATGAGGACCAACATTCATAATGTATATGCTGCTGGGGATATTTCAGAATTCAATAATAAAGTCTGTGGTTTATGGACTATTGCAAGCGATCAGGGAAAATGTGCGGGGAAAAACGCACTGGAAATGAATTGTGAGTATACTTTTCCAGAACCATTTACTATTATTAATTTAGGAAAAATTAATATTTTCTCAATTGGTAATGTGAAAAATTATGATGAAGTTTACGAAGATAAATCTGAAAGCAAAGAAATTAAATTATTTATTAAGAGTGGAGTTATAGCAGGAGGAATACTAATTAATAATGTTCAAAAGATAAATAGATTAAAAAAGATTATGGGAAGAAAGTATAATTATAACTTGTCAGTTTTGTCGAACTTTGATTAAATTATGGAAAATCTTTATCTAAGTAACTATTTTAATAAAAACCCTCTTCCAGATAATATTTTTATCGGAACTAGCGGTTTTTATTATAAAGACTGGGTTGGCAGAGTATATCCCAAAAATCTTCCTCAAAAACAATGGTTGGATTTCTACACTAATTATTTCAACAGTTTAGAAATAAATTCCACTTACTACAGAGATCCTGATCTCAATTTCATAAAAAATATTTGCAATAGGATTAAAAACAAAAAATTTTTGTTATCCTTTAAAGCTAATAAAAATATTACGCACGAGAGAAACAGTAATGATATAAGGAAATACAGTGATATAGTAAATTATTTAGTAGAGAATTATTTTGAAGCAAGAGTATTGTACCAATTTCCCTATTCCTTCAAATACAACCAGTCAAATTTTGACTATATTAAAAAAATCATAAATTTAAACAAAAGATTTGTAATCGAATTTCGTAATGAAGACTGGATAAATAAGGATATAGTTGATACTTTTAAAGAAGAAAAGGCTTCAATAGTATCTGTAGATGAACCTCAAATCGGGAATTTAATGAAAAGGAGATTATACAAAACTGGCGACATATATATAAGATTTCATGGAAGAAACAGAGAAAAATGGTGGAATCATGAAAAAGCTTATGAAAGATACGATTATTTATATGAACCAAAAGAATTAGAAACCTGGATCAGTAAACTTATTGTTCCTCAGAAATCGATAATAATAATATATTTTAACAACCATTATCATGGGAATGCGTTTCTAAATGCTCGACAATATCTTCAAATGTTTACTTCTCTGAAGAAGTGGAAAATTAACAAACAATAGAACATCTCTGGATGTTATAATAAATATATATTTTATTCTCAGAGGAGACTCTGGGATTTTTTTGGTGGTTTGGAGGTAAAATATGAAACCAAAATACTATTTAACAACACCTATATATTACTTGAACGCAGAACCTCATATTGGGACTACATACACTACAGTCGTGGCTGATGTAATTGCAAGATATAAAAGAATGTCCGGATATGATGTTTTTTTCCTAACAGGAACAGATGAACATGGCCAAAAAGTTATGAATAAAGCAAAGGATTTAAATCTTGATCCTCAGGAATATTGTGATCAGATATCTGAAAAATTTAAAATTCTATGGAAAGATTTGAATCTTACCTACGATTATTTTGTTAGGACAACAGATGATAACCATATGAAAACCGTTCAGTTTTTTATAAATAAAATGATTGAAAACGGAGATATATATAAAGGAAAATACGAAGGATGGTATTGTATACCATGTGAAACATTCTGGACTGAAGAAGATTTAAAAAGTTCAAAAATTTGTCCTGATTGTGGAAAAGAAGTCAAATGGGTCAGTGAAGAAAATTATTTTTTCAAACTTTCTAAGTATAATGAACCTCTGAAAAAATTATTTTATGAAAATCCCGAATTTATGCAGCCATCCTTTAGAAGAAACGAAATGTTAAACATTTTGGAATCAGGATTAAGGGACCTAAGCATCACAAGAACATCCTTTGATTGGGGTGTTCCGGTTTTAAGAGATCCCGAACATGTTGTATATGTTTGGGTTGATGCATTAATAAATTATATCAGTGCAATAGGTTATCCAGATAACCAGGAAAACTTTGAAAAATATTGGCCTGCTCAACTTCACTTAATCGGTAAGGAAATTAATAGATTTCATTCACTTATATGGCCAGCAATGTTAATGTCAGCAGATCTACCTTTACCAGATAAAGTATTTGCTCACGGATGGCTGACTGTTAATGGAGAAAAAATTTCAAAATCTCTAGGTAATGCTATAGATCCAAGAATTTTAATAAAAACATACGGTAATGATCCAATAAGGTATTATCTTCTCAAAGATATTCAATTTGGGAAAGATGGAGATTTTTCAGAAGATAATCTTATAAACAGGATAAATTCAGACCTTGCAAATGATTTGGGAAATTTACTTCACAGAACAGTGGCAATGGTTAAAAAATACAATAATGGAAAGATTCCAGTTAAGGGTGAAAAAACAGAGCATGATAATGAATTATATGAATTAATTGAAAAAACTATTACTAAATATAAAAGCGATATGGATGAACTTAAATTTTCAAATGCTTTAGAGACTATTTGGGAATTGGTTAGATTTGACAACAAATATATAGATTTAACTGAACCTTGGAAGTTAGGGAAGGATCCAGATAGCAAAGGTAAACTTGATTCAGTTTTATATAATCTGCTTGATGTCATTCGAATTGTATCTTTAATGATAAAACCTATTATGCCTGAAACTTCAACGGAAATATTTAAGAGAATTGGAGTTGAAAATTGTTCCGATTTTTCTGAGCTTATAATTGGAAAATTGCCTTCAAATTTAGATGTTTATAGCGATATTCCTTTGTTTCCAAGAATTGATATGAAAATCCATAAAAAGGTAATTTTAATGAATAAGAAAAAAGAAGATATTGTTGAAGACTTGAACATTGTTACCATAGATCATGGCGGAGAAGGCGAATGACAGCAGGTTGACGCCCGGGTCGAACACGAAGGGCAGGGACATCATGTTCGCCA
>CAZGZM010000001.1:6509-38334 GCA_964529955.1 uncultured Thermotogaceae bacterium | reverse complement strand
CCAGGCAACATAGTTATTGTTTTCTCTGAATATAAAACAACCTGAAAAAATAAAAATTATAATAATAACTAGCATTGTAAATAGAAAAATTCTTTTATTCATTATTTACACCCCTTTTTGATTGTTTATTGAATTATACATTTTAATATTTAATTTACCGAAGGAAAACTATTATACTGATAAGTATTTTATAAGGAATGAGGTTTGATTTTTGTTTGTCTATTTAATTCTTTTTGATACAATTTTTATACAAATTAGATATAATAATAGGAGGTGGAATTATGAAACTCAGAGATATTTTAAAGGATAAGGGAAGTGAAATCTATTCAGTAAGTAAAGATACTTCGATTGCTGACGCAGTAAAAATGATGGTGGACAAAGGTGTAGGATCAGTAATAATAACAGAAGGAAAATGCCCAATGGGAATTTTTACCGAAAGAGATTTATTAAAAACAGTATGTCAGAGAGGTTTAGACACTTCAAAAGGAATTGTTGAATCCATAATGACTAAGGATGTAGTTTGTGGAAGAGCTGATGATGATGTTCAATATGCTATCAATACTATGACAGAATTAAGGATAAGGCATCTACCTATATGTGATGAGACAGGTTTAATTGGAATTATTTCTATCGGGGATATTGTTAAGCTTCAATATAGAGAACTGGAATTTGAAAACAGAATGTTGAAGGATTATTTATCCGACAAATATCCTGGTTAATATAAATAAATTATCTAAACCCCTCTCAGGAGGGGTTTATTTTTTGAATACTCCTTTATCAAGTATTTTGCTAAATGAATAACTGAAAGGTTCAAAATTTCTTGTCCAGAAAATCCTTCCAGGGATATTTGAAGATTCGAAATCAGTTTCACACCCTATGTAATTATTTTCCAGTCCCCAAAGAAAAACCCTATCAAGGAGTTCTTTTCCAAATCCATGATGTCTGAATTCTTTATCTAAAAAAGCTCCTGTTATGCTGAATGTTTTAGGATCTCTTGCAATATATGATGCTCCATTGTTTTCTTTGGAGGTCTTAATGAATCCAACATCTTGATTTTTATATGAATAAATAAAAAAAGGAAATTCATCTTTTTCAATTTGATCTCTTATTTCTTTTTTTAAAGGGATTTCAAGAAAAGGTAGGAAAATTGGTGCTTTTGAAAGGTATTTTGAAAGTTTAAGTTTAAAATTATATAGAACATCAACATCATCGATAGTTGCTTTTCTTATATTGTAGGAATCATTTCCGGTAACGATTAAATTTCTTAGATCTTTTATTACATCTATAACGAAACATCCAAAACCTAATAAATTTAGAGTTGAATAAACAGAATTTTTTGTTATTAGAACTGAGATTATGTATTTTTCAATTTCTCTTTTATTCAGTATTGAGGATAACCTTGAAAAAAGAATTTCATATATGTGATTTGAATTCTTTGATACAGAACAATTTGCCCACTCAGGTATATAGACTGCTTTCCCGTGCCTTTCATTTGAAAATACATACCCTCCCATATAACCGATTATTTCATCCTTTTCTAAGCATAAAAGAAGGGGATTTTCTTCTGAAAGTGAAAATAATTTATTAGATATTTGTTCCTTCATGTTTATCGAGGATGGAAAAATATTATTGAATTTTTTATTCAATTTCAGATAATTATCAAGAAATAAATCAATGACTTGATCAGAGTATCTTTTATCGAAATCAATTATTTTCATTTTTCCAAACAACTATCAAAAAAATCTATGATCATTTCTCTATATTCTTTGTCAATTTCCGTTGTACCGTCTCTTCTAAACACTAAATGACCACCACCTTCAATAATTTCAATCGAAACATTTTCATTACCGTTTTGTTGAAGAATTTTAGCATTCTCAACAGGTATTTGTTCATCATTTTCTCCATGAATTAGAAGAAGAGGGGTGCTTTCTATTTTTCTGATATCTACTTCAGGAGATTCTTTCCATGGATTTAATCTGAATTTAATTGCTAAAGCAATTTTTAAAAATGGAGATAAAACAGTTTGTAGCAATTCAGGCATTTTAAAGGAAGCCATGCCAGCTTCCAATACATCTTGAACAGCTGAATAAGCCCCAACTGTAACTATTCCAGACAGAGATTCATCTATTGCACCTGTTCTAATAGCAGTAGAACCTCCCATGGAAAATCCAAGTAAAAAAATTGGGTTCTCTGAAATTGCCTCTTTGCTTTTTAGCCAATTGATTGCAGCTTTAACATCTAAAGGTTCTCTGTAAGAAAAAGTAATTTCATTACCACCACTTCTTCCATGAGCCCGCATATCTAAAAGTAAAGTGTTGTATCCTGAATCATTTAAATATTTTGCATGTCCCATGAAAGAAGAAGCATCCATATTATTCATCCCATGTAGAACTATCACAGTTCCCTTGGGATTGGGGTTCTGGATAAAATAGGCCATTAAATCTATTCCATCATCACTTTTAAAAAGCGCATCTGAAGAAATTAATCCATAATCTTCTGGTTTATATTCAAATACTTCAACTCTGTTGGAAGCTTTTTTCCCAATTAAGAAAATTGAAAAACCAACCATATTAGCTATAATAACTATTAAAACTATTATAATAACGACAAAAACTTTTTTCTTTTTTTTCATGTTAATCCTCCAGTTTTATTATGCATTTGTAATCGTTTTCAAAAAAAAGTGAAATCTCTTTCCCCGCTTCCTTTAGATATAAGTATGCGTGTGAAATCACTATTCCAAAGTCAACAGCGTTGAGCAAGGATCTTCCTGTTACTTCAATAACAATGTTTCCTTCCACTTCATCAAATTTCCATGGTTGCTTATTCATACCTGAGGGAGACAATCTACAAAGTTCAAAGCATTCAACTGCAAGGGGGGAAATGTTTGAAACATCTTTCATCAAAAATGATTCAAGAGATTTTCTTCTTCCATTTCCTGTAAATATACCAGAAAAAGAAGCCTTCAAGCTTCTTTTCTTTCCGTGGCCAAAAAGTATTTCAGCAGGTTTATGACCTCCAAGAGCTTTCCAAAGAGTATCAAATTCTAACTGAGTGAGTTTTAAAATTATTTGTTCCCCCTGAAAACCATAAGAACAATATGATTCCCAATCATTGTCAACCTGAGCATAAAATCTTCCTGTTCTTTTATCATCCTTTTCTATAGTCCAAACAATATTCTCTTTTTGTATTGGTTGTACATCACTTAATATGGAATTGATTTCACGTAATTTGCTGCTCGATATTCTTTCTTCAATAAATGATCTTGTAGAATGTCTTGTTTTAATTGATTCAATTATATTCATAGTGTTCCTCCATAATTGTTTAAATATGCATATTATATCATTTTACATAAAATAGAAAAAGAAAAAATAATAAAGTTGGCATACCATTGCATATAAATAACTGAGAACGAACTAACAGAAACTTTTTTATAAGATACCCCCCTTTATAAACTTATCCTCTTCCACACCCCGGGAAGAGGATTTTTTTTATAGATTTTAATATTGGCACGAAGTTGCATCTACTAATTAATCGACCTTTAGTCTAAAAATCTTTCAAGACTAGAGATACTACAGAAAGTAACCTCATTTTTTTGCTACTGATTTACCCCTAACCCCTCTTGCCCTAGAGGGGTTTCCTCATTTTTTTTGGCATAATATTGCTATAGTTCTTTAAGAATGAACAAAAGGAGAGTGATTGAATGAAAAAATTTTTATATTTAATATCAATTGTTATTTTAGCTATGGTGATAACTGGATGTGTGACACCAAACAATGAGAATGATTTAAATGATTTTAATTATGAAACTACCAAAAAAGTAAAGGTGGATATAAAAGCCCAAATACCAAATGTTTTAATTGAAATATACCAAATAGAAAATCATCCTGAAACAGGCGAGAAGTATGCAAAAATAAATTTTTCTGGTGTAACCAATGAAGATGGAAATTTAGTTACTTATCTAACACTTCCAACTTATGTTGACCAGTTGTACGTAAAAAGAGGATTTATCGGAGGATTGAGTGAAGTATTAGTAGCTATAGAGGATAGCATACTTTTTCTAGATTATTCAGATCCAGTTGTAGTTGAAGAAGATGACGAGATTATATTTATGGATTCAAGTTATACAATGAGCTATAAAAAAATTGGAAACTGGGATACAAATGGTGTTCCTGATTATCTAATGGAGAGAGATTTAATCAGCTCCGATTTATTAACTACGATTAACAATTCTCTGCCTGAAAAAGAACCTGTTCCTGATTATAATCCTCATTATATTGCAGATTCTGCAAAAACTAATCTTGATATTATTGAACATGCAAATGTATTTGTAACTTTCATACATGAAGGAGCGGGATATAAAAATTCATTAGGTTTCTATACTTATAATACTGCTGATGGTGCACCGGATGTTGTCAATGATGAAGATATAACTTTAATATTTCCAAATGTTTCTTATAAAGGGAGTGGTGGAGGTCTGACATCTGGTGATAAGGTAAATATCGGAGAATTCGATCCCGGAACTTCTATAGGATGGGTAATAATCACAAATGGATATAATACTAAACAGGATGTGGTAGGAGGAGGCTTCAATAAATTCTTTTCTGATAGTAAGCTTAATCCAGAATCCAATACTAATGATAAACATCACACAGTTTTATTGAATTATGAAGAAGAAGATAAACTTATTCTTTCCTTTGAAGATTTATTAAGACCGGCAGGAGATAATGATTTCAATGATGCTGTCTTTTATGTAACATCTAATCCTATAACCGCCATAGCAAAAACAGAAGTAGTAAAGACTACAGATGAACCACCTTTAGATTCTGACGATGATGGAATACCAGATATTATTGATGCTGAACCCTACGATAATAATATAGTTTCTTCCATAAGTACACCAGGAAAAGGACAGTTTGCAAGTTTAGCTTTTGAAGATCTCTGGCCTTATAGAGGAGATTATGATTTTAATGATCTTATTATCGATTACAATTTCGAAGAGTTTTTAAATAAGGATAACGATATAGTGAAAGTAACAGGAACATTTAAAGTGAAGGCCATAGTTGCAAGTATGAAAAACGGTTTTGGATTTCAATTTAATAATATATCTCCAGACTCTGTTGAATCGGTTATAGGCAGTGAAAACAGATATCAGGCAACAGGGGATGATAAAATTTATATGGAAGAAAATGGAGTTGAATCAAGGCAGACAAAGGCTGTAATTATCGTTTTTGATATTGCAAATAATCATTATGATCCCGATGGAGAAATCGAAGTATTCGTCACAATTAATTTCAGTAGAGCTGTAACAAGAAATGAAATAGGTTATGCTCCATATAATCCTTTCATTATTGCTAACGGAGAAAGGGGAAGAGAAATTCATCTTCCTGGTTATCAACCGACAGATCTAATCTGGACACCTTATTTTGGTTCAGAGGACGATGGGTCGATTTTAGGAACAAATCATATGTATAAGACTACAGATGAATTTCCATGGGGTTTGAATCTTCCAGAGACATTTGATTACCCTGCGGATGATGTTGAAATAAGTAAAGCTTATAATAATTATAATGAATGGGTAAATTCTAAAGGACAGCGTAAGCAGGATTGGTATTTAGATTTGCCTGGAAATAAAAATTATAATTATCTGCATTAATAAATAATTCTTTATTATATCCCTCTTTATAAGGAGGGATTTTTTTTATTTATAAAAAACGAAGAAAATTCGATATAAATAAAAATAAATTCGATTAAATGCTTATCATTCATTTTCAATAGATTTGGAAAAAAATGTCAAAAAATGTAATACTGAAAATAATTCTATGACAAACGAAAAAAAATACGGGAGTGATTAGATTTGAAGAGCAAAGCATTAATCATTAAGGAAGTGGGACAATCAGAAATCGAAGAAATTCAAATGCCTGAATTAAAGAAAAATGAAATTTTAGTCAAGGTGAAAAGCTGTGGTGTTTGTACAACAGATAGAAGAATTTTTACAGGAAAGATAAATGTTCCTACTCCTATGATAGGTGGTCATGAAGCAGCTGGAGAAGTAGTGAAAATTGGAGAAAAAGTAAAAAAAGTAAAAGAGGGTGATTTTGTTACTCTTGATACTATTAACAGATGTGGAGTATGTTATTACTGTGTCAGAGGAATGGATAATCTATGTATAAATGCAAGAAAGGGAAGAAGAATTGAAGAAAAGTTTTTAATCGCTGGAGGATTTTCTGAATATGCTATTGTAAAGGAGAAACAAGCTTTTAAATTATTAAGGGATACCCCATTGAAAGTGGCTGCTCTTACTGAACCTCTTTCCTGTTGTCTCCACAGTATTAAGAAAGCTGATTTACAATTTGGTGATTCGGTACTTATAATTGGTGGAGGAACAATGGGAATTCTGCATGCCTTCTTAGCAAAAAAAAGAGGAGCAAAGGCAGTAATAAGTGATCCTGAGGATAATAGGAGAGATTTTATATCGAAGATGGGTTTTAAGGCTATTAAACCTGAAGAAATCGAAGAAATTCTTCCTGAAATCAACGAAGGATTTGGTTTTGATGCTGTATTCATAACTGCACCAGTAATTGACGTTGTAAATAAAACAATAGAATACGTTAGAAAAGTAGGCACGATCGTTCTATATACTTCTATGCATCCAACCGGAGATTTGAACATTGATTGCAATAAAATTCATTATTCAGAAGTAAAAATAACAGGCACAGAAGGAAGAACGATTGAGGATTTCAGGCAGGCAACAAATTTGATTTCATCATTTCATGAGGATTTAAAATGCCTGGTGACAAAAACGATTACGCTAGAAGAACTGGGTAATGAATTATCACTTGTTCCGGCAGGACATGAACAGAGAACGGTAGTATTATTTTAAAGGAGGAATAGATTAATGAACATTTTTAGTATGAAAAGAATGCATAGGATTTTTAAAGAAGATGGTAAAAGTTTGATTGTTGCTATGGATCATGGAAGCACAATGAATGTATTTCCAGCTTTGAATAATACAGGAAAAGTTTTATCAGAAATTGTTAAAAACGGTGCAGATGCATTTTTAACGACATATGGAATAGTTAAGAATTACTGGAGTATATTAAAGGATTGTGGAATAGTATTGAGAATAGATGGTGGTATAACAATGATAAGAGAGGGAAAAAAGAACTACAGTCAGCTGTTTTCTGTTGAAGAAGCACTAAAATTAGGTGCTGACGCAGTTGGCTGTATGGGGCTGCCTGGAACTGATTATGAGAACGAAACCCTTACTTACTTAGCAAATATTTGCGCTGAGGCTCATGATTGGGGAGTTCCTGTTCTTGCCGAAGCTTTGCCGGGAGGTTTTAATAAAAGCCTCCATACTTCAGAAAACATTTCCATGTCTGCTAGAATTGCAGTAGAAATCGGAGCAGATATTGTTAAAACAGAATACCCAAAGGATATGGATAAATTTAAAGAAATGAGTAAAGGTGTTTTTAAACCTATAGTAGTTCTAGGAGGATCAAAATCTGATAACCCCGAAGATCTTCTTGTTATGGTAAAGAATGCAGTTGATTCAGGAGCTTGTGGAGTGGCGATAGGTAGGAATATATGGGGATATTCTGAACCGGGAAAGATGACAAAAGCTCTAAAGATTATCATACATGATGGAGCATCAGTTAAAGAAGCTATGAGCGAACTATAATAATATCTAAAAAACCAGGGGGTGAAATATGTGAAAAAGTTAGTGTTTTTAGTATTTTGTTTGTTATTAATTGTTTCGTTGGGATTTTCATATTCAGTTGCAATAATGGTTACAGGAGAAGTCGGAGGTAATCCGATATACGAAATGATGGTTAATGGTGCGAAAGCTGCTGCTGAAGAAGCAGGATTTAATCTTAAAGTTGTTGAAGGTGGCTATAACTTCGCAAACTGGGAACCAAATGTAATAAGTCTTGCTTCAACCGGACAATATGATTTAGTGGTTACTTTCACTGAAGGAATGCCGAGAAGTGTAGAAAAAGTTGCAAAGATGTTCCCAAATCAGAAACTTGCTCTTTTAGATGGTATAGCAGCTGATTTGCCAAATGTTTTTTCTCTTGGATTTAAAGATGAAGAAATGACATATTTAGCTGGTTCCTTTGCAGGATTGGTTACAATAAGTGATATGCCAGGTGCAAATGAAGATTTAAAAGTTGGATTATTAGCAGGAGATATATACCCAGCTATGACTGATAGAATGAAGCCTGCATACGAAAATGGAGCAAAATCAATAAATGAGAATATCGATGTAGTATTTTCCGCTGCTGGAAGCTGGTCTGATCCTAATAAAGGGGAGGAATTATCTCAAGCTCAGTTGAGTCAGGGAGTAGATATTATCTTGACAGTTGCTGGTGGAACTGGAGTAGGAGCAATTCAAGCAGCTGGAAATTCAGGAAATTACGTAATTGGAGTTGATTCAAACTATATAAATATGGCTCCAGATACTATTCTTGCATGTACATTAAAGAATGCTGATATCGCAATGAAGAATGTTCTTGTTAGAGCTTGCAAAGGAGAACTTCCATTTGGAACATCTGAAAGATGGGGTATTAAGGAAGGGGCAATCGGATTTACATTTGATGATCCTGACTATATAAAGAACGTACCTCAGGATATTAGAGACGAAATGTTGAAGATATTTGAATCTTTGAAAAGTGGAGAAGTTGATCCATTAAAATAAAGTAACCTCTAAGCCTGCTCTATCAATGAGTGGGCTTTCTTCTAAACTGAAATCGGGGGATTTTAAATGCAGGATTATATTCTTGAGATGAAAGATGTTCACAAAGTATACTCAGTAAACAATGTTGTTGCTTTAAAAAAGGCGAACTTAAAATTAGAAAAGGGAAAGGTCCATGCACTAGTTGGGGAAAATGGAGCAGGAAAAACTACCTTAATGAAAATTCTTTGTGGAATTGAAAAAATGAATAACGGTGAAATTTTATTAAGAGGAAAAGTTGAAGAAATAAATAATGCAAAAAAAGCCTTTGAATTAGGAATAGGAATGGTTCATCAACATTTTAAATTGGTGGACGATTTCACAGTTGCTGAAAACATTTCTTTGGGGATAGAAAAAAGAAAAAAGCACGGGCTCATTGATTTTAAAAAAATTCAAGATGAAGTATCAGAACTCTCAAGTAAATCAGGACTCGATCTTAACCCCTGTACAAGGGTGGGAAGTTTATCAATAGGTCAAAAACAGAAGGTAGAAATTTTAAGAACACTATATAGAGGAGCAGAAATAATTGCTCTTGATGAACCCACTTCTGTTTTAACAGAACAGGAAGTGGAAGAATTGTTCAAAACGGTAAGAATGCTTAAAGAACAGGGAAAAACAATTATTTTTATTAGTCATAAACTTGAGGAAGTTAGAGAAATATCTGATCAAGTAACTGTTTTGAGAAATGGAGAAACTGTTTTTAACGGAGATATAAAGGATATGAGTATTCAGAAGATTTCATGTCTTATGGTTGGTGAAAACATAACCTTTGAAAGAATAAAATGTGCAGATGAGATAGGAGATGAAATTGTATCCGTAAACAAACTCTTTGTTAAAGATATTGAAGATCAATATATTAAAGTGAAAGGAATAGATTTGAGTATAAAAGCCGGAGAAATTGTTGGATTAGCAGGAGTAGATGGCAATGGGCAACAGGAATTGGTTGAAGCTATAGTCGGTTTGAGAAAAATAGAAAAGGGATGTGTTTTTCTCAATAAAAAGGATATTTCAAATTTTTCAACACGAAAAAGAAGAGAAGAAGGAATAAGCTATATTCCAGAAGATAGAGTTATGGAAGGATCATCGCCCCAATCAAGTATTCTTCAAAATGAAATATCTACTAAATATTATAAAACAGCTATGTCAAAAAGAGGTTGGATAAATAAAAATAACACAGTAAAAATTTCCAAGGAACTAATAAAGGAATATGACATAAAAGCATCAAGTATTAATTCGATGGTTGGAATGCTATCAGGTGGAAATATTCAAAAATTAATTATATCAAGAGAATTCTCTTCAAACCCGCAGTTTCTTATTGTATGTGAACCCACATGGGGTTTAGATATCAGATCACAGAAATTTGTCTACGATCAGTTAGTCAAAATAAGGAATTCGGGAAGGGCAATTTTTTTAGTTTCTGGAAATCTGGATGAAATAATGTATTTATCTGATAGAATTCTTGTCATTTATGAAGGAGAAATAGTTAAAAAGTTTGATAACTGCAGCGGTTTATCAAAGGCTGAAATTGGTGAATATATGATGGGATTACATTTAAAGAGAAAAAAGGCAAAGGAATGTGATTCATAATGCAAAAGATAAACGGACTAATAAAAACAGCAATCACAATAATAATTGCACTTGTAATAGGAGTAATAGCAATAGTAGTTACAAGCAGTGAGCCTGCAAATGCAATTAAACAGTTTTTTTTAGGTCCTTTCAGTAATACTTATTTCTTTGGAAATATGATAGCAACTTCAATTCCACTTATGCTAACGGGGCTTGCAGCGAGTTTAGCTTTTTCCGCATCTACCTTTAATCTCGGATTAGAAGGACAATTGTATTTTGGAGCTCTCGTAGGAACCTTTTTAGCTGTGCAGATGTCTGGATTTCCAGCAATAATTGTAATAGTTATTTCTATAATAGTTTCAGCTATTGTAGGTGGAATAATTGCTGGTTTATCTGGATGGTTAAAGGCAAAATGGGAAGTAAACGAGTTGATTTCTTCTCTTTTAGTAAGTTATACCCTGGTGTATGTTGTTGATTATTTTCTTGAAGGACCCTTCAATGATCCAACCGCTGGATTAGCCGCTTCTCCATATATTAATTCAAATTTTATGCTTCCAAAAATCTTATCTCCATCTAATTTGCATGCGGGGCTTTTTATTGCTATATCGGTGATAATAGTTTTCTATTTCATTTATAAAAAAAGTACGACTGGATATGAAATAACAATTACAGGAAGAAATCGAAGGTTTTCCAATTATTCTGGAATACCTGTAAAGAAAGTAATAATACTTTCTATGTTTTTAAGTGGGAGTTTGGCGGGATTAGCAGGAATAATAGATAATTTAGGAATTCACGGGAGAATGATAAGGGGTTATTCAATCGGATATGGCTGGAATGGTATAGCTGTTGCATTAATAGCAAGAAATCACCCTTTGTTAGTTATACCAGCAGCATTATTCTTTGCTTTTCTTGAAAGTGGAGCAAATGTAGGCTCGTTAATGTCTGATATAACTCCAGAAGTAGCGAGAATAATTCAATCAGTTATTTTCTATCTCGTTACAGCTGAAGGGCTAGTTTCATTTATTGGAAAGAGAAGAAAAAAGGAGGCTGAAGCATGATTGGTGATTTTTTACATACAACAATTGCTATGATGACTCCAATACTATGGGCTGCACTTGGAGGCTT
This sequence comes from uncultured Thermotogaceae bacterium, assembly GCA_964529955.1. Classification (GTDB taxonomy): domain Bacteria; phylum Thermotogota; class Thermotogae; order Petrotogales; family Kosmotogaceae; genus JASGMR01. The sequence continues at coordinate 26,909 of CAZGZM010000001.1, read as the reverse complement.
ATTCACTGATTTAGGTGGAATGCTTAATATTGGATTAGAGGGTATGATGTTAGCTTCAGCATTTTCCTCAATTTATGTTGCAGCAAATACTGGAAGTATATTATTAGGAATTTTATCTGGAATAGGTTTTTCTATGGTACTTGCAGCAGTAATGGGATATGTAAGCTTGAATTTAAAGGCTAACGTTTTTGTAGTTGGATTAGCTACAAACTTATTTGCTGCAGGAATTACAGTTTTTCTTTCCTATAATCTATGTGGTTCTAAAGGTACAGTTTATTTTCAGAATGCTCCTAAAATGTCTGAGATAAATATTCCAGGAATTGAAAACATACCGATTATCGGAGATTTAATTAGCGGATATGATATTCTTGACTATCTGGTATTTTTAGCAGTAATAATCTGCTTTATAGTAATATTCAAAACACCCTATGGGTACCATCTCAGATCTGTTGGAAAAAATTATAGAGCTTCTGAAAGTGTGGGAATATCAGTATATAAACAAAGATTTATTTCTTTTTTAATAAGCGGTTTTTTTGCTGGAATTGGTGGAGCTGCTCTCTCTCTTCCCTTAAAAACATTTGTTGGGGGAATGACAAATGGAAGAGGCTGGATTGCCCTGGTAGCAGTTGTGTTGGGAAGAGGAAACCCGGTGGGAGTTTTAATTGCTTCAGTTATTTTCGGTGCAGCTTCAGCTCTATCTAATTTATTTCAGGCAACCACGGATATTTCTCCTAAACTTTTACTGACAGTACCTTTTTTGGTTACTCTTGCAGTAATGATTTTCTATTCAGCTAAAAGGAAAAATGTAAATGCTTAGCAAATGCAGTTTCTTTCAAAGATTAAAGGATGAGTTGCCATATTTAAAAGCTGCTCAGGCTAGGATAGCAAAATATATAATAAAAAATCCAAGATATGTAATAAATATAACTATTAAGGAATTGTCACAAAAAACCAATACAGCTCCTTCAACGGTTGTTGATTTTTGTAAAAAATTAAATTTCAAAGGATTTAGAGATTTAAAAATAGCCCTTGCCCAGGAATTGGAAATGGTTGAATCTATGAAGTTTAATTTAGATAAAGTTTCTAAAATATCCAGAAATCTTCTAGATGTTATAAATGAAAATCTTGAATATTCGTTACTACAGTTGTTTCCTGAAAGTATAGAAAAGGCTTGTGAATATATATTAAATAGTAAAATGATTGATATTATGGCTTATGGTTTTGATGGTGTTGCAGGACATGATCTCTTTATTAAGATGAAACTTCTAGGTTTTCAGACTAACTTTTTTGACAATCCATTTATGCAAAGTCTTTCAGCTTATCAGATGGATGAAAAAAGTACAGCTATTGTTATATCCAGCAGTCATTCATCATCAGACTTACTTGATTCAATGAAGTATGCAAAGGAATCTGGAGCAAAAATTATAAGCATGGCTCCACCAAACTCGAAGATTCTTGAAAAGTCTGATATTAAACTTCCAGTTTATCCAAGAGCTAAAGTTCTACCTGAGGGAGGAATTTTAACAAGGTATATTCAGCTATTAGCTGTGGATACTTTGTTTTTAAAATTAATAGAAATGGGAAAGGACAAATTTAAGAAGAGTTACAGTAATTTCGAATATATTATTAATTCAAAACGAAAGGGAGACAAAGGAGTTGTATAAACTTTATTTAGCTATTGATATAGGAACAACTAATGTGAAAATCGCTCTTTTTGACATAAATGGAAATATGTCTGATTTTTTTCAGGAAAGACAGGTTGGAAAAAATTTAAATGGAAATTCTGAAATAAATCCTCAAACATGGTGGAAATCCTTTAAAAAAATAATTGGTAGAGTTCCTGAAAATAAAAGGAAAAGAATTCATTCATTGAGTATTACCGGTCAGGGACCCACAATTATTGGAATAAGAGATAGCGGAGATATTTCCTTAAACGCTATTACATGGCTTGATAGTAGAGGAGAAGAGTATCAGACGAAATTGATAAATAAGGGTTTAGATCCCCAATTTGCTTCTGTTATCTCAAAACTTCAATGTGTAAAGGATAATGTAGGATATAAAAATTATTTAATACAACCCGCAGATTATATTGCGTACAGATTAACGGGAAGAATTGTAAATATGTCCTTTAAACAGTTTGGTTATTTGCCATGGAATAAAGAACTCATAGAAAGTGAGAAACTTAATGATCATTTTATCCTTCCTGAGCTCGTTGAATCATCAAAAACAGTTGGCCTAATCCAAAAAAATGTTGCAGAGGAGCTTTCTTTACCTAAAAGTATTAAAGTTGTTTCTGGTTCTCCGGATTTTGCAGCAGGACTTGTCGGTACAGGAACTGTTAAAAGTGGATTTCTATGTGATAGAGGAGGCACTTCTCAGGGAGTAACACTATGCAGTGATATTAAAAGGGATATTAAAGGATTGATAACTACTCCATATTTTTTAAATAATTTATGGAAAATAAGTGGAATTATGAAAACATCAGGTAGAGCTTTGGACTGGTTTACAGAAGAAGTATTACACAGTCAGGTAAAAAATTTAAAAAATCTGAAATCTGTTAAAAGACCAACAGGAATAGTTTTTTTGCCCTATTTGAGTGGTGAAAGAAGCCCTTACTGGAACCCTGATGCAAAGGGTATATTTTTTGGGCTGAATCTCGATTCAAATAGAGAAGATTTATTTGTTTCTATAATGGAAGGTATTTCCTTTTCAATTAGAGACATAATTGAAAGAATGGAGGAGAATGGATTAAAAATAAATAAAATCAGAATGACTGGAGGGCAAACCCAAAGTGAATTATTCAACCAGCTGAAAGCTGATATCTTGGGTAGAGAAATTGAACTGCCTGATATATCTGAATCTGAACTGCTTGGAACTGCTATTTATGCAATAGCAAATGATTCAAATGAGGAAATATCCCAAACAGCTGATAGACTTATTTCAATAAAAAAAACCTATCAACCTGATATGATGATACATCAAAAATATACAAAGCTCTTCAAAGTTTATAGAAACCTATATGAAAGGAATAAAGATCTATTTATAAAATTACCTAAATAATTCCCTTTTACTCTTTTAGAAGCTTTTTCATGTTGATTGAGTCAATGTTGAAACAGATAATAGTTTCAATTTTCCTGAAACCTTCTTTTAGATAAAGTGAAATCGCCTTTTCATTTTTTCCATTAACAGAAAGTGATTGTACGAGTTCTAAATTGGAAGCTATCTGAATTGCTTTCCTCAAAAGAATTGTTCCATAGCCCTTTTTCTGTTCCTTTGGAATAACTGCTATTGGCCCAATAAAAAGTGTTTCTTTATCTTCACCGTTGGTTTCAATTTCTGTAAAAACTAGCCCAACAGGTTTTGAATTTTTGTATAAAAAGACAATGCCATTTTCCGGAACATTGCAATGTTTAAATATCCTGTCAAGATCTGAAGGAATAACATCATAATGACCTTCGAGATGAGCGAACGATTTATTAATAATTTTACAGTAATTTTCTCTATCTATTGCTGAATCATCATAGTTTTTAAAATGAACATTAGAAGGAATCTCATAATCAACATTAAAAAGATCTTTTCTTTTTAAAACAAATGAATATCTTTCGATTTTAAAACCAAGATTATCAAGGATTTCACAAAATTCTTCTCTATAAGGTCTTTGCCTAGTAAAAAGATATAGGTTATCTATTTCATTAATTTCTCGAACTGATTCAGTTAGCATTTTCTTATAAATTCCATAATCTTCAAATGTAGAATAAAAAATCATAAATCTACCCTTCTTCTTAAGTCTATAGGGTCTTTCAAGGATTAAAGAACAGGAAGCTACAATTTTATTTTCCTTATTACATATTACAAAGGAAGGATGATCCTCATCAGCTTTAAAATCCGTCTCTGGAGTGAATGAATCATCATTAATTTTTGAGTATATTTTACAGAATTGGATAAAATCCTTTCTTAAACTGTCATTAACTTTTAAAAGTTTCATTTCTTCTCGACATTAGAATAAAAAGAAACAATATTACCATCGGAATCTTTGAAATAAAAGGATTTTGTTCCCCAGTCTTGAACGGTAGGTTTTTTTGCGATTTCAATTCCTGTTTTTTGTATTCTAAAAAATTCGCTATCTACATCTTCTACTTCAAATTCAAGAATAAGATTTTTGTTGGATTTGGCCTGAATAAGATTCGGAGTGATATTTTCTTGCATCTTTAAACTATAAATTGAAAGAAAAGCTCCTTCGGTTTCAAATTCTACATAATCGTTTCCATATTCATTTGGTTCGATATTCAATACTGTTCGATAAAAATCACTTAGCCTTTTAACATCCTCAGTTACAATACATAAATGAGTAAGTTTCATAAAATCACCTCATAAATTAGTTTATTAAATTATACTATTAAAAGGTAAATATTCTCATTTTATTATATCTAATTATTTTGATAAAAAAATATTTTTTGTAATACTTGACAACAATGTATAGATGCTATACACTATAAATATGAAAAAAAATAATAATGATTTAATTCATACCTTATTGAAAATCATTTATAAGGTAATGGAAATGGAAGAAAAAATTCAATATTATGGCACAGATGTGAAGATATCAATCTCTGAAATACATATTCTTGATACCGTTAGCAGTAATCCCGGGATACATATATCTGGAATAGCCAAAAGGATAGGAGTGACAAGAGGGGCGGTTTCACAGTTAGTAAAAAAAATGGAGAAAAAGGGTTTATTAAGCAAACTTCCCGATCCCGAAAATTTATCAAGGTTAATGATTAATTTAACAAAAAAGGGAATCATAGCTCAGAGGACTCATAACGAATTTCATGAATTATTTAACAAAATGATAGAGGAAAGTTTGAAAAGTATGTCAGAAGAGGAAAAGAGTTCAATAGAAAAATTTTTATGTGATGTGTTAAAAACCACTTTGAAACTGGAAGAAAAAACTAAAAAGGGAAAAGAATAATTTTTTTTTATAATTAGTGTATAGTAACTATACACTAATTGGGAGGATAAAATGGATAAAAGATTAAAATTAATGGAAAATGGGAAAGTATCTAAGGTATTATTAGTATTTGGAATTCCTTCAATAATAGGATTCATTGTTAATGCACTATATAATTTTTTTGATGCACTTTTCGTTGGGCAATTAGGAACAGTTCAAATGGGAGCAGCAACAGTCGTGTTTCCTATAGTGCTTATTATTGTAGGAATAGGTCACATTTTTGGAGCAGGAGCTTCGTCATATATATCTAGGTTACTTGGGTCAAACAATAAGGATAAGGCTCAGAAAACACTATCTGTAAGCTTTTTTCTATCAATTTTGACAGCGGTGATTGTAACTTTGATAGGTTTATTATTTATAGATGATGTTTTGAGGCTATTTGGAGCTACTGAAGATATTCTTCCCTATGCACTGAACTATGCATATATATACATCGGAGGGTGTGTTTTTCAGTTAATCACTGTAACTCTATCAAACACTATAAGGGCACAAGGAGCCATGTTTTACAGCATGTTTGGTATGCTTTTAGGGTCAATTTTGAATGTTATATTGGATCCTATCTTTATTTTTACATTCGGTTGGGGAATAAGAGGAGCAGCAATAGCAACTGTTTTATCACAGGCAGTTTCGATGCTCTTTTTATTTGTCTTTTACATGAAAAAAGATAGTATTTTGAGAATAAGGATCAGAGATTTCAGTTTATCTAAGGACATTCTTTCTGAAATATTCAAAATTGGGACTCCGCAATTTGTTTTTCAGTTGCTTGCAAGTATCGCTATAGGTATTTTAAATGGACAGGCTGCAAATTATGGAAATGAAGCGGTTGCAGCAATAGGTATAATAAGTAGAATAATGCTTATTGGAATGTATGTAATTTATGGATATGCCAAGGGATTTCAGCCAATAGTGGGATTTAGTTATGGCTCTGGAAATATTAAAAGACTTAAAAAATCTATAAATTATTCTGTTATTTATAGTACAGTTTTTGCCCTTATATATTCATTTGTTCAAATAGTTTTTGGATCAAACATTGTAGAGTGGTTTTCCAGTGACATTACTGTAATAGAAATTGCTTCTAGAGGGTTACTTTACTACAGCATTACTTTTCCTTTCTTTTCAATAAGCATGATTTATGCATCAATGTTTCTTGCAATCGGCAAAGCAAAGGAAGGAAGCTTTTTAAGCTTTTGCAGACATGGTATTTGTTTCTTCCCAATAGTTTTTGTATTACCATTAATTTTTGGTGTAAATGGAATTCTTTGTGTTCAACCAGCTGCAGACATACTAACTTTTATAATAACAGTCTCAGTTGTTGCAATATTTAATAAAGGTATAAATAAAAAATCAAATGTAAATAAAATTCCTATATTAGAAATCAAATGAACATGAGGCCCAAGGGGCCTTCATTTTTTTACCATATATATCCCTCTTCGATTTTTGATTTTATAATTTTTAATTTTCTTGGAATATTAATTTTATAGGGACATCTATTCGAACAAATTCCACATTCGGTGCATTTAGCTGGACCAGGTTGAATAGAATTGAATTCTTCAATTGCTATTTCTTCACTTTGAAACCAATGGGCTAACCTTTTTCTAATAGCATAATCAGGTGCAGATCTGACCTTCCCATCTATCATCTGCCTATCATAGCGCCCTTCAGCTAGAAAAATAGAAGGGATATCTATACCCTCCGGACATGGAAGACATTTCATACACTGTCTACAAACATAATTGTTTAATTCCGGTGATTTATTAATTAATCTTGTTGTTTCTTCGTCTGAAAGAGGAGATTTATGTATTAAACTTAAATCCTTTTCAAGCTGTTCCATTGTATTTATTCCACTTACAATAGTGGTAATTGGAAATCTTTTAGTGTATCTGAATGCATATTCAACATTTCTCCATAAATAACCATCAGCAAGTGATTTCATTGCTAATATACCTATCTCATTTTTTTCAGCAAATGGAATAATTTCGCTTTCGATTTCCGGGAAATTAAATCTGTCATAATAATTTATTCCTGTCATCAATAGATCGAATGGATATTCCTTTATAGCTTTTAATAGAGGACCGCTATATCCATGTGAAGTAATCCCAACAAACCTAATAAAACCTTTCTTTTTAGCCCATTCAACAAATTCCAGAGCTCCGTTTTCTCCTTTGATTTTTTCCCAGTAATCTTCTTTAGTGACAGCGTGTAAAAAAAGAATATCTATATGCTTTCTGTTCAAATTTTTTAAGCTTTGCATCAATTCCTTTTCTGCTGTTTCAGCGTCTCTGGCTTCAGTTTTTGTTGCAACTATTATTCCGTTCTTTGGAAGAATTTTCCCCAACTTTCTCTCAGATAAGCCATTTCCATAGGAATGAGCAGTTTCTATATAATTTCCTCCGGAATCGAGAAAAGCCTTTACAATATTTTTAACAGAGTGGAAATCTATTTCCAGTAAATGAAATCCACCTAAGCCTAATAAAGAGAGATTTAGACCGGTATTTCCCAATTTTCGATATTCCATTTTTTTCACCTCGTTATACTTTTAATAATTATACATCTTAAGCAGGATGATTTAAAAGAAAAAAGACTCTATATGATATTTGCTGCAAATAAATTATAATGTTGTTTTCGATGATATAATTATTTTTAGAGATATATTTATTTTTAGATATGGCACAGCATGTTGAACTTAGATTAATAATAACTACACCTTATTTTTTTATGCAGGGGGATTGCTATGATTGAAAAACAAAGATTGATAAAATCTCTTGATCTAAATATGATTGAAAGTGGTGTTTTTTGGGGAAAAAGCACCGGAAGCAATGTTGTTGAACTTGATCCTATTGTTTGTATTTCAACTGAGGTGCCAATACCTGAGCTTAATTGGGTGTTTTCAACAAGAGCTTCAAGAGAAAGGATTAAGCCACTGGTAAAGGAAACAATTTCTTACTATGAAGCCGTGAAGAAACCATTTATATGGTGGGTACTTGAAAATAATCTTACTGAGGAATTGAAACAGCTTTTTGAAGAGAATAATATGCATGTGAAGTTAGCTTCTTCTGCAATGGGATTCAATTTGGAGAATGATATTGTAGAACTAGCACCTGATGAGGATCTAGTTATTAAAAGAGTTTCATCTAAAAAAGAACTTGATGATTTTGGAGAAGCTTCTTTCAAAGGTTTTGAAATAGAAAAGAAATATGAGTATCTTTATAAAAACTTTATTCAAAAGATGAGATATGCTTCTCCAAAACAGGAATTATTTGTTGGTTACTATAAAAATTGTCCTCAATGTACAGGATTATTATACATTGAGGGAGGTGTCGCAGGATTATATTGGATATCTACAGTTCCTGAATGTAGGAAAAAGGGATATGGATTTTCTCTTACAACGTATATGTTAAAACAAATAAAAAAGAGAGGACTTAAATCAGCAGTTTTGGAATCTTCAGTAATGGGGATAAATCTATATAAGAAAATAGGTTTTGAGGAGTTAAACAAAGTTTATTTATATTCTTTGAAAATTTAATTATTGTGAATTATCATATAGTTTTAATAAAATTAGTCATTGCTGAATAAATAAATAAAGAAGTTATTTTTTCTTTAGGAGGTTATCATGATCCCTAAAAAATACGAATTAGAAATTAAGATAAATCCTAAAAAAGGAAAAATAAATGTAGAAGGCGATATATACTTAATTAATCAAAAAAAAGTTCAAAGAGGATATCTTGATTTGCATAAATCCTTTAAAATTCATGATTTTAATATAAACGATGATGAAGTAAAAATAATAAAAAAAGAAGATTTAAAACCTATCCCAGTTAACCCTGCTGTTAAGAGACATTACTTCGATATACCAGAGAAAAAGAAAGTAAAGATTAGGATTAACTATTCAGGGCAACTGCTCTATTTTCCAGAATTTGGTGAAATAGACTCAGAGCTATTTCTTGATGATAGAATTAACGAACTGAGAATTGAACTTGCAAGTTATTCTTCATGGTATCCTCAATTCTGCGATTTTGGCCAACTCTTTTCCTACGATATTGTACTTTATGTTTCTCCAGACTATAAAATGGTCGCTCAAGGGGATAAAATAACAGAAAAAATTTTTAACAATAAATCTATTACTAGATGGAAATGTGATATCACAATGGATATAGTTGTTCTTGGTAGCAGAGATTTCAAATTCAAAATGGAACAAAACGATAATATATCTTATGAAGCATATTACACAGACCTTTCAGAGAAGTTTATCAAAAATGACTATGAGCAAACTATTGAAACATATAATTTTTTCCAGGAAAAAATGGAGTTGCCTTCAAAGAAAAAGATTTTTTTTAAAAGAATCTTTTCACCCAAGAAAAATGGTCAGGGAGCCTTTCAGAGAGGAGGAATGACTGTATTCTCTCAAGGCTATATTTTAGATTTATTGAATAAATATCCAAAAATAAATCTTCTAAAGGGGAATGCTCACGAATTAGCTCATATGTGGTGGAACTTTTCAAAGGGAAACCATGACTGGATAAACGAGTCATTTGCAGAATTTTTTTGTTTATTAGCTCTTAAAAATATAAATGACTCAAATATTGAGGAATATATAAAAAAATATAGAGAAGCAGTAAAAAAAGTTAATAAAGATGCTCACTGTCTTTATGAACATCCTTTATCTAATAGCGGAGATGGAATGACGATAAGATATTTAAAGGGATCTTTAATGCTCTATGAAATTTATGATCATATAAAAGAGCAAAGATTTTTCCAGTTATGCAGAGATTTTTATAAATTATCTAAATCTATGGAAATCACTTCTCGTATATTCGAGCGATTCTGGACAAGCCGAGTGGAGGATATGAAGAAAAATATTGAAGATTGGCTTCATTTGCCAGGAAGTAAACCTCTATGATTGTTAATAATGTATTAAAAGAAAAGGCGTTGACAAAATCTGAATATATGGTATAATAAGAACTGAACGACCCAAAAAGGGTCGTTTTTTCTTTAGGGGGTTCAAATATATGAAAATAATAAATAACTTTAGGTATTATTCTTTAGAAGAATTGAAGATAATCTTTCCTGATTTCAATTTTGAAAGACTGAAATCACCTATTAAAAAAAATGAAATTAATTTTATTAATGAAAATGGAAAAATTTTTCTGAGAAAGAATGATTTTTTGTTATATAGATTAGAAAATAAAAGTAGGTTTTTTCACCAGGGTATTATTTCTTTGAATCTTGATGATATGCAAATTAGTGGAAACATTTTAGATATTGGAGGTGGAGGCGAAGGAATTATTGGGCAACGCTTTGGAGAATTAGTTACAGTTATAGATAAAAGTAAAGAGGAATTGGAAGAAGCAGAAAACTGCAAATGTAAAAAAATAGTTATGGATGCTACTGACATGACATTTAATGATAATAGCTTTCATAACTGTACTGCTTTTTTTTCTTTAATGTATATGTCAGATGAGACAATTATGAAAGTATTTAAAGAAGCGTATAGAGTTTTGAAGAACGAAGGATTCTTTTATATTTGGGACCTGAAAATACCCAAAAGAGTAACTGAAAAAGAAGATATTTTTATTGTTTCTATTCAAGTAAAGGTTAAAGATAATTATATTGATACGAATTATGGAATTATGTGGGAAAATAAAAAACAGGATAATCATTCATTAATTGAGCTCGGATTAAAAAGTGGTTTTTATTTGAAAAAAGACAAATCAGTTGATGATCTGATTTTTTTAGTGTTTAATAAATAATAAGTGTTTTTATCTTCTTGTTTTTTGATAATAAAATAGGATAAAATTAATGGGGAATATTAATGTATAAAATGTTTATTGTTGATCTTGATGACACATTGCTAGATGATAACAAGAGAATTTCAAAAATAAATAAAAAGGCAATAAAAAAACTTAGAGAAAAGGGAATACTTTTCACTGTATTTACAGGAAGAGAGTATCATCTGGCAAGAGATTATATTGAAGAATTGGAATTAGAAATCCCTTTTGTGTTGCATAACGGGGCTTTAATAACCAATAATGAAGGAGAAATTTTTCTCAAAAAGATGATTTCAAGAGAGGATACAATAAAAATAATAATTGAAGCTAAGAAAAATAATTTAAATATATTCATTCATTCAAATTTCATTGACCTGCCAGATCTTCTCACTGATTTTGATTTAAATAATCTCACTCCCTTTACACCCTTTTTATTAAGCCAGAAAGATAGGATAAAAAAAGTTGATAACCTTATGGAAGCTGTTGAAAGTATTAAAGGCGCAGCTCATATAGCTATTAACGGATATGAAAAGGATATAATATCTTTAATTAAATTCACTGAAAATCAAATGCATGGGAAGATAGAATGGACATATACAAGTACTATTGAAGATTGGTCTTTCCACCAATATTACTGGAACATCTTTCCCCAGCAAGATAAACTCCATGAAATGTTTGATTCTGAACTTCATAAATGGGGTTACTGTTATTTATCGTCAATAGGAGTTACTAAAGGAGAAGCATTGGATTTTTTTCTTGATAAATATAATTTAAAGGAAGAGGAAATTGCCTTTATTGGAGATAACTATAATGATATTCCATTAATGAAAAGAGTTGGGATGCCCATAGCTGTTTCAAATGCAGTGGAAGATGTGAAAAAGATATCAAAGATGCGAGTGAATACTAATAAGGAAAATGGGGTTGCAGAGGCGATAAACAGACTTTTTTTAAAAAATACTTATTGACTAATTTTTTTTTAGAATATAAAATATATATATATATATTTTAATATGAGAGGTGGAATAATTTGAAAAGAGTACTTTTAACTACTGCTGCTGTAATATTCTTAGCTTTGCTAGTTTTTTCTTCTTCTAATAACGTAGACAAAGTAAAAATGGACATTGAGAAAATTGTAAATGAAGCTGTTCAAATGATTGAAGAATTTGGCCCCGAATCCTTTCCAGAATTCTTTGATAAAGATGGTCCTTATATACTGGGAAACGAATACATTTTCCTTTATAATGACTCCGGAGTGTGTCTTGTTAATGTAGGGAACCCATCAATACAGGGAAAGGATTTAATAACAAGGAAAGATAAAAGAGGTTTATATGTTATTGTAAAACTTTTGGATGCTGCTCTTAACGATAATGGGGATTGGGTAGAATACTACTGGGAGAAACCTGGAGAAGAAAAAGAATCAAAGAAATTAGCTTACGTGACAAAGGCAGTATTCGAAGAAAAAGTATATATGTTAGGTATGGGATATTATCCAGAAACTTAAATTATAAATTGGGGGGGGAGAAACTCTCCCTGTTTTTTAAAATTCAATTCCCTTTCTAGCCATAATTCCCCTTTGATAATAATGTTTTATTTCTTTCATTTCTGTAACCAGATCAGCTTTATCGATTAGATTTTGAGTTGCCTTTCTTCCAGTTAGTATTAATTCTGTTTCTGGAGGTTTTTTATCCATAAGTTTTAAAATATCTTCCTCAGTAAAGAGTTCGAAAAATAAACCAATAAATATTTCATCCAGAACTACAACATCATATTCACAACTTTTCAGAATTTTTAAGGCTTTCTCATAGCCTTTTTTCGCTGCTTCATGATCCTCTGGAGAGGGCTTGTTTTTAATAAAACATCCTCTTCCAAATTGTTCGATGGTGATATTTGAGAAGTATTCAGGAAGTTTCAATTCTGAATAATCCATTCCCTTTATAAATTGACCTATAAACACTCTTTTTCCTGCGCAAGCTGCCCTTACTGATAGACCAAAAGCTGCAGTTGTTTTTCCCTTTCCATTTCCAGTATAAATTTGAATATATCCCTTACCCATAAAGATCATCTCCTTTAATAAAGATTATACTTTATAAAATAATTTTTTTTGGTAAGATTAAACATAAATACAGGGGGAGGTAAATTATGGAATACTTAGAAAGAAAGGTTATGACAAACAAATGCTGGGATGAAATGAGCGAGGAGGCTATTTCAGATCAAAAAAAAGGCGTTCTAAAACCAGAGATTCTCAAAAAATATCATTCTAAAGAAATAATTAAGTTGCCAGATCCAAAACCTGAGATTCTTAATGATAAAGATTTAATTCAAATTATATGGGATAGAAGAAGTGTTAGAGTCTATAAAGATAAGCCTGTTAGTCTGGAAAAATTAGCATTTATTTTATGGGCTGGTCAGAGAGTAAAAATGATTCTCAATGAAGGACTTTCCTCATTAAGAACTGTACCTTCAGCAGGAGGACGGCATCCCTTTGAAAGTTATGCCATAATAAGGAATGTAGAAGGATTAGAGATGGGGATATATCATTATTTAGCTAATGAACATAAATTAGAACTTATTAAAGGTGGAGATTTCAAAGATGAAGTCACATCAGCTAATTTAGGTCAGGTTTTTGTTGGAACTGCACCATTTACATATGTGCTTACCGCAATTCCATACAGAACAGAATTGAGATATAGAAAGTACTCAACAAAACTTGTTCTACTTGATGCGGGCCATGTTCTTCAAAACATTTATATTGCTTGTGAGGGAGGTGGATTAGGAATTTGCGCAATAGATGCATTTAGTGATAAGCAGATGAATGAAGTCATGGATATAGATGGTGAAGAAGAATTTGTAGTTTACCTTGCACCAGTAGGAATACCTAAGATAAAAATTCAAAGGAAATTATAAGGTTCCTCTAAGTTTATTTTAAGTTAGGAAGATTAAAGTATTTATATAACAACAAATTTGGAGGTGGAAGGTAATGAAGAAATTTTTAGTGTTATTATTAGCAGTAGTTTCAATAGGAACATTTACACTGGCAACACCGGTAGAAGTAGCAGAATTAACTGGTGAAATAGCCCTTTTAGATATTTTTAACAGTATAGGATTAACTCAGGAGCAAGCAACAACAATTTACAATGCCCTAAACGAACAAATTGAAGAAAGAGATGCTCATGAATCAGAATTATTCCAACTACTTGAAAATTATAAATCAGCACTACTAGATGGAACAGAAGAAGAAATTGAAGCTGCAAAGGCAGCGGTGGAAGAATTCAGAGACGGTGCAAAGGAAGATTTTGAAGACAGAACAGGTATTTTGGATGTATTAAAGGAAACACTAACAGTGAGCCAGGTTGAGGGAATTCAGGAGTATTTTACTGATAAAATCTCTGATAGAGTACAAGAGCAAGTAAAAAAACAAGTGGAAACAATGAAGAATAATATTAAGGAAAACAATCCACAAGCATGGGAAAAGATGAAAAATATGGATCCTGAGCAAGCAGAAAAACTACAGAGTCAAATTAAGAGTAAGGTGCAAAGCACAGTTAAGAACCAAATAACAGGGCAACAGCTCGGAAATAAAGCTAATATACCTGTGAATCAAATTGGAAGACAACAGGGAAATATTGGTGCAGAGGGTCCTCGAATGAATGTTCAGGGATTTAAAGGAAATGTAGTAGGAAATGTTAATCAATTCGCTTTAGGAAATCTTTTAGGAAGATTAGGTAAAAATGTTGAAGGCATAGAACCATTAGAAATACTAATGAACACATTAGCAGAATATGCCGGAATTGAATAAATAGATAAATATTAAAACAGAAGAGCCCCCGCTGAAAAGCGGGTGTTTTTATTTATATAACTCATTATGCTAAAATGAATATATAACCTGTAAGAAGATTTATTACTGTATTTAAATTTTTTTTATATTAAGGAGATGATAAAAATGAAATTAGGTTTTATTATCCCTGATTATCCTTGTGAAAGAAGGGTAGCAATTTTACCCGAACATATTTCGGATTTTAAAAATGAAATTTTTGTGGAGAGGGGATTTGGTGGATATCTTTCTATATCAGACGAAGAGTATGAAAGACGAGGATGTGCTATTTTAGAACGGGGAGAAATTTTTGAGAAATGTGAAGCAGTGTTTTCTTTGAAACTAATTCAGAAGGGAGATTATGAAAAAATAAGAAAGGGGCAGATAATAGTTGGTTGGACGCATCCCTATGCTTCAGGAAAGGAGTTTTGTGAAGGAGTTGGTCGTTCTAAGGATTGTATAATTATTGATTTAGAAAATACACATCCTAGAATTTACAGAGGCAAAAAAGAAGTTGACAATATTTATCTTCATAGAAATTTCGTGTGGAAAAATAGTTATATAGCCGGTTATGCAGCTGCTATTCATGGACTTACCTCATTTGGACTCATACCTGACTCAAATATTAAAGTAGCTGTTCTTTCGGCTGGGAATGTTGCTCAGGGAGCTTTAGCAGTTGTGAATAAATTTGGAGCAGATGGAAAATTATATTATCGAAGCACAATGAAAGAGTTTAAAGAGAATATGGGGCAATATGATGTGATAATTAATGGAATAGAGTTACAGGGAACTGACGAGCCAATTATATCTAATAAAGATTTAAAATCACTTAAAAGGGGTTGTTTTATTATTGATGCAGCTGCAGATACAGGCAGAACTATCGAAGCATCAAAACATACTACAATTGTTGACCCGATTTATAAATATGATGATATTTTTATTTATGCAGTAAGTAATACCCCTGCGATTTTTTATAAAACTAGTAGTTATGAAGTTAGTAAGGCATTTTCTGAAAACGTATATAAAAGAGACATAAAGGATTTCATTGAGCTGTTAGAAAAATAGTATATAACATTATCATATATTAAAATAATCTTAACCTTCTACTCTTGACATATATGGAAAAAAGGAATATTATATATATGTAATAAATATATAATATACTTCAAGGAGGTGTAGAAGATGCCAGGATTTGATGGTAGAGGTCCAGAGGGAAGAGGACCAATGACAGGTAGAAGATTAGGATATTGTAATGATAATGTTAGGGATGATGTTAGAGACGAAAGATATTTTGAAGATGAAAGAGATGTAGTTAGACCTAGATATCCAAGAAGAAATTTAGGTAGAGGTTACGGAAGAGGATATGGTAGAGGTCTCGGTAGAGGTCTTGGTAGAAGAAACGGAGACTGGTAAAAAAAATTATAAATATAGAGCCTGGTAATTCAGGCTCTTTTTTTTTATTTATTATGATAAACTAAATCTATAATTATTTGGTTTTTTTTATTTTGATTATTCAAGGAGATTAAAATGAGGCTCACTAAAAAGGTTTTTCTGGATCTTGGCATATTTATGATAGCTTTTGGTTTGGGAATAGGAATTGTATTTCCATTTTTTGTAATGCTTTTAGGTGTATCAAATGAAATCGCTCTTTCTCCCTTGTTTTTCTTTTTATGTATTTTAGCCGGATTAGCTGTGGGGGCATTTAATTTTTTCATCTCAAAAATTGTTGTTGGTAAGCGTCTCCGTATTCTTGCTAAACATATGAATAAAGTTGAAAATAAAATTAGTGATAGTATGGGGTCTTCAATTATACAGGATTGCGTTAATGACGAATGTTATATAGAAGTGGATTCAAATGATGAAATAGGAGAATCGGCTCATTCCTTTAACGAGCTTATAATGACTTTATCAGGATTTATGAAAACAGAAAAAGAAGTTAAGGAATTTAATCAAATTCTTTCAACTCAAATTGAATTGGAAGTGTTAGCTAGAAAAGCAGTAGATAAACTTCTTGAACATATGAATTCTGATGCTGGATGTTTAATAATTGAACAAAACGGGGAGCTTGTTCCAGTTTCTTCAAGGGGAATTAAAAATCCTGAAAAACTTATTAATAATGATTTGATTACAGAGTCATACTACAAAAATTTATCAAAAACCATTCATTTACCAAAAGAAATAAAAATAGATGGATTGCTTTTGGAATTTGTTCCAAATGAAATAAGAATTGAACCAATTTCTTATAAAAATGTTTCATTGGGAATAGTTGTACTTGCTTTCAAGGAATCTTTTAATTCAAATTTAAAAACAAATTTAGAGCTGCATTTGAATACTTTATCTTTAGCCTTAAGAAATTCAATTACATATAATCAACTACAGACTTTGGCTGCGTTTGATCAATTAACTGGATTGTACAATAGACATTTTGGTTTGAACAGACTTGTCGAAGAGTATAAGAGATCATCAAGAACAGGAGAGCCCCTGGGAGTACTAATGTTTGATATAGACCATTTTAAAAGCATAAATGATACTTATGGACATACGGTTGGCGATAAAGTTTTAAGAAACATTGCTAAATTTATTCGTATCGGTTTAAGAGAAGGGGATTTTGTTATCAGATACGGTGGAGAAGAATTTGTGATAGTTTTGCCTGGTGCTTCTAAAGAGGATTCTAAAGATGTAGCAGAAAGAATCAGAAGAATCATTCAAGAAAGTGTCACCCAGCATGGTAAACAGGTAATAAAATTTACTGTAAGTATAGGATGCACGTCATATCCTCAATACGATGCAAAGGATGAAAATGAGCTGATAAAAATAGCTGATGAAGCCTTGTATGAAGCTAAAGAATCAGGTAGAAACAAAGTTGTTCAAAAATAACTTTGTTTTTAAAAAACTCCAGAAATAGCCTTTGTTGGGCATCTTGACTGACATAATCCGCAGCCGAAGCACTCTTCAGGGTTAAGTTTAATGCCCTCATCAGTCATTGTTAACGCATAATATGGACAAGCTCTAACGCAAAGTCCACATTTAACACATTTGCTTAGATTAATAACTGGAGTTTTTTTAATAAAGGTTTCTTCTTCATTAGAATTCTTTGCTATTCCAATTATTCCATTTATATCATTGTATCCTAGTTTTTTAAGTTCATTAGGTAAATTGTTTATTATATCAGAAAATACTTTTTTGCCCCTTATCATTGCTGAAGATAATAACTGTACACCGGTGGCTCCAGCCATCATAAATTCTATTACATCCTTTGAAGTACTTATTCCTCCAACTCCTATTATAGGAAGATCACAAGATTTTCCTACTCTTTTAATAAGAGCTAAAGCCAGTAGTTTAATCACATGACCTGAAATCCAACCGAAACCATTTAAACTTCCTAATGGAGAATTTTTTTCAGATATATTTAATGGGTAAACAGGACCCAGTGAATTCATAATTACAATTCCATCTCCATTGGCATTTTGAACAGCTTGAGCCATTTTTTCCGGACTGGGAATTGTAGGATCGAACTTTATGAAGACGGGTTTATCTGAATAGTTTTTAATTGAATCAATAATTTTTTTAAAAAGATCAGGATCTTCAGAAACATAATGAGTCGATATTTCAAATGCATCAGCAAATTGAGATAACTTAGGAGTAAGAGATGAAAGATCATCAGGTGAATATCCCATGCTTATTATTAGAGGAATTTTTGTAATTTCTTTATAAGCAGGTAAAATCTCGGACACCCATTTTTCTGGACTGTATTCTGACCATAGCTCAGTATTTAGAATATAATTATTAGTTCCAACAATACATGGCCTTGGAACAACAGCTGCCTTTGTTGAAATAGTTTTTGTTACCATTGCACCTAAGCCGGAGTTTTCAAGTTTTATCATCTTATTCAAGTCACCTGTCAAAGGTCCTGAAGCAGGCATTACAGGGTTATTCAATTCTAGTCCACAGATATTTACCTTTAAATTCATAGTCTACCCTCCAAATCTTTCCCATAATTTTTTGGAAATTTTTCTGCTTTCTGAATAAAGCTCATCAGAATTAACAGAAACAGGAACACCACCACTTAATACTTTTTTGCCACTTATAAAAACATCTTTTACATTAAAGTTTTCAATTACTCCAAAGAAAAAATGATTAATAAAATTCTCAAAATTTATTGGAGTTGGAGAATCATATTCCACAAGTGAGAAATCGGCTTTATATCCTTTTTTTATTTTCCCCAATTTAACTCCAAACATTTTTTCAGCAAGGGAGTAATTATTAATAAACAGGGTATTTTTAAGATCAAATGCCGAGCTGACAGTTGATTTACCCTTTTTTTCATGGGGTGTTAGAACAAAAAACCTTATATCATGTGAAAGATTACTCCCATAACCATCATTTCCAATAACAACAGGTATTCCATATTTCATGAACTTTGGCCAGTAAGAAATTCCAACTCCGTTGTTGATATTTGATTGGGCGTTAATTGCTATATAACCACCAGTTTTTTTTATGATTTCCATTTCTTTTTCGTTAATTCTTATACAATGAGCGTAAATAGAATTTTCTCTCGTCAATTTAAACTTCTTAAATCTTTCCAGAATTCTTTTTCCATATTTATCTTTGCACATTTCTTCATCTTCAGGTCCTTCAGCAACATGAACATGGATTGGGACATCTTCAACAGAAGAAATTCTCTTTAAAGTTTTATCGCTCAATGTAAAAGAAGCATGCAAGCCCATCATGATAGATTTCATATTGCTGTCTTTTCCGATATATGATGAGTTTTCCTCAATTTCATCAACTGCTCGGCTTTTCCCATCTCTATCAGAAACTTCAAAACAAGTACAGCATCTTAAACCAGTTTCATTGACCCCGGAAAATATTTTCTGCAGAGAGCCTTCAATTGCATAGGGTGAAGAATTATGATCAAAGACCGTGGTTACACCGGCTTTAAGGGATTCAATCGCATAAATATAGGAACTAATGGAAATATCTTCCAGTAATAATTTTTTATCCAGTTTCCACCATAACTGCTCCAGAATCTGAGTGAATGATTTTGGATTAAATGGATTTAAGGGAATTCCCCTTGATAGAGTTGAATAAATATGTGTGTGGCAGTTGATCAAACCGGGTATGAGTAATTTCCCATTTCCGTCAATTTCCACATCGCATCCAATATTAGAATCATCTTTCCCTAAAGCTATTATTTCATTTTCATCGAAAAGCACAAAACCATTCTCTATGAATTTTTCATCGTTAGTAAAGATATTAATATTTTTGATTTTTGTGATCAAAACTTCACCCCCACATTATTGGGTTTCTGTGAATGAATTTTCCTTTGCAATTATCTGTTAAGATTTTACCATTTTCATAAGTGATTCTACCACGAGTTATTGTTTTTTCAACTCTACCCTTAACTCTAATGCCTTTGTATGGAGAATAATCGCAATTTCCTAATGAAGCATTTATTTCAAAGTTTTTTTCATTTTCAATAATTGCTATATCTGCATCTGTTCCGGGTAACAGAGAACCCTTTTCTGGAAACAATCCAAATATTTTAGCTGGATTCACGCTCATTAATCTTATTGATTGATTTATATCTATACATAGATTATTAAGCAAGGAAAAAGCTAATCCAAGAGAAGGAATACCATTTGGCATTTTTGAATAATCATCTCTATTCTCGATTTTTTCATTTTTCTTAAATGGACAATGATCAGTTCCAATAGAGTCGATATTTCCCATTTTCAATTCTTTTCTCAGTATGTTCTTTTCTTCTTCCGATCTTGCTGGCGGGCAGTATGTAAAAAGGTACCCTTCCTCAG
>CAZGZM010000001.1:0-6420 GCA_964529955.1 uncultured Thermotogaceae bacterium | reverse complement strand
CATTTTCGTTGTTTAAATAGAGATATTGGGGACAGGACTCGATTTTTACATTTTTATGGTTCTGAAGTATTTTTTCAATAATCTCAATTGATTTCCCGCTTGAAATATGAACGATATAAACTTGTCCATCATTCAATAAAGATAAAAGCGCAACTCTTGTAACTGCTTCTATTTCGCTAATTGATGGTCTTAGATCTGGAAGATCTGAATAAACAGCTCTCTTGTATTCCTTTGAAATTTCTCTGATTATTGAATCGTTCTCAGAGTGTGAAAGAATAACAGCACCATTTTTCCTGGAATTTTTCAGTAGCTCATTTAGGAAACCGTCTTCAGTCATCCTGTTTGAATCACTATAAGTTGTAAAAATTTTTATTGAAGGACAACCCAATTTTATTGAGTGTTCAATTGCTTCTTTAGCAGAAAAAGTTGGATTTCCCCCAATACAGGAATGAAAAGCAAAATCAATCAGAGAATTTTGAGCGAACTCTTTTCTCTTTTCAAAATTCTTATATAGTTCATCTTTATGCGAAGAGGGATCCAAAAAATCGATAACCGTTGTCACCCCTCCAGCTAAAGCTGCCTTTGAACCAGAAAAGAAATCGTCAGCTGAAGTGTACTTCCCGAGATTCAAACCCAAATGAACATGAGGATCTATGAATCCGGGAACTACGAATTTTCCTTCAGCATTTATAACCTCTTTCGATTCAAAAATCTCATCTGAAATACAGTCTATGTTTTCGTTTTTTATAAAAATATTTGAATTATATTTATTGAATCCATCACATATTGTTCCGTTCAGAATTCCTATATCGTACATCAGGGACGACCGCCCATTGTTAATGCCATAATGGCTTTCGCTGTATGAAGTCTGTTTTCTGCTTCATCAATTACAACTGACTGCGGACCATCGATAACTTCATCTACTACTTCTCTTCCTCTATCGGCTGGTAAAGCGTGCATATATAAAGCGTGTTTCTTAGCTAATTTCATTTTTTCAGGAGTACAAATCCAGTGTTTGTTTTCTCTAACTTTTTTCATTATCTCATCTTTATCATCGGATACGTAGAATCCACCCCAGGATTTTGGGAATACTATATCAGCATCTTTGAATGCATCATCCATATTGTGGGAAATTTCAAACTTTGTTCCGTTCATTTCTGCATTCTTTTTTGCAGTTTCAACGATATCAGGCATCAGGTCAAAACCTTCAGGATATGCTAGTGTTACGTCCATTCCATACCTTGGGAATAAAAGAATTTGAGATTGTGGAACAGAAAGCGGTTTCAGATGGCTTTCAGCATATGCCCAGCTTATCCCAACCTTTAATTTTCTGGTGTTTGTTCCAAGTTTTTCTCTGATAGTCATCAAGTCTGCCATAACCTGCATTGGATGATAATAGTCATCCTGCAAATTTAAAATTGGTGTTTCTGAAAATTCTGCAAGTTTTCTCAAATAGGCATTTCCAATTTTAAATGTACAGTGTCTTACAGCAATTGCATGACCGTATCTTGAAAGAATCCTTGCTGTGTCCCTTGCAACCTCTCCGTGCGCTGTCTGCATTGTTTTAGGATTCAGGAAGTTTCCATGTCCTCCAAGCTGAGTGATTCCGCATTCCATGGAGTTTCTTGTTCTTGTTGATTCATCAAAGAAAATTAGAAATACCGTTTTATAATCCAGCAAAGGAGTTGGTTCTCCAACTGCAAATTTTCTTTTAAGATCCGAAGAAACATCGAGCATTAAATCCAATTCACTTTTTGAAAATTCCTGAGTTGTAATAAAATGTCTTCCTCTTAACATGCTACCCATATTTTATCTCCCCTTTATGATGATAATTTTTTTGGTAATAAGGCGTACATTGCAGCTGCTTTAACAAGATGTTCAATAGGAATCTGATCCTCCGGGCTGTGAGCGTAAATCTCATTTGCTGGACCAAATCCAATTGTTGGAATGTTGAACATTCCACTGGTTGCAATTCCATTCGTTGAAAACGTCCATTTATCAACCTTTGGTTCCTCACCGAATACCTCTCTATAGCAGTCTACTGTTTTTGTCACAATTTCACAATCTTTGTCCATAACCCAGGTAGGGTAATACTTCTTTGTGGGGTATACCTTTCCAGTATAGGCTGGTCTTTCATAATAAAGTTCAATGACTTCACCTTCAACACCAGCTCTTTTTATAGCTTCTTCAATTTCTTTTATAGCACTTTCCTGAGTTTCTCCTGCCGTTAATCTTCTGTCTATTTGAATCTGGCATTCATCGGGTACAGCATTTTGTGAAGGAGATTTGAAGAAAATTTGAGAAACAACAATGGTGCCCTTTCCCAAGAATTTATCATCTTTAAGTTCATCATTTAATTTTTCAATTTCGTTGATTATTTTTGCCATTTTGTATATTGCATTATCTCCTCTTTCAGGAGCACTTGCGTGACAGGATAGACCAGTGGTCTTAACTCTGAATTCAGTTCTTCCTCTATGCCCTCTGTAAATATTCAAATTAGTCGGTTCTGTTATTACAACATAATCGGGCTTGATATTTTCTTCGTTGTATAAATGCTGCCAGCATAATCCGTCACAATCTTCTTCCATGACCGTTCCGGTTACATAAAGAGTGAAATCATCCAGAAGATCGAGATCTTTCATTATCTTTGCTCCATAAACCATTGAAGCCATTCCACCTTTCTGATCACTTGCACCTCTTCCGTAAATAACTCCGTCTTTTATTTCTCCACCAAAGGGATCAACCTTCCATAGATCTTCATTTCCCACTTCGACAGTATCGATATGAGAGTCCATGGCAATGATTGTTTTTCCATTTCCTATTTTTCCCACAATACTACCAAGCCCATCTATCTTAACTTCGTCAAAGCCAACCCTTTCCATTTCCTTTTTAATAACCTGAATTACATCCTTTTCGTTTGCGGAATAACTTTTTGTTTGAACCAGCTTTTGCATGAATTCAGTCAATTCTTTTTTATATTCATTCGCTTTAGATAGAATATTATTCAATGTATATCCCTCCCCGTAATAACAATTATACTTTTTTAAAACGATTATGTAAAATATATTTATAAAAAAAGAGTTCTTCTAAATCTTTTTATAGTTTGAGTTGTTTAGTATAATTTAATTAGTCAATTAAAGGAGGAAATTAAATGGAACCTAAAATAGTTGAAAGATCCGGATTTAATGTTATAGGGTTGAGATATTTCGGAAAAAATGAAAAGGGAGAAATACCAACTCTTTGGAGCGATCTTATGAGTAGAGCTGGAGAAATAAAGGACAAATCCCAATCAATGGAATCCTATGGATTGATGGGAATGATGGATAAGGAAGGCAACTTCGAATATATTGCCTGTATTCCAGTGGATAGAGTATCAGAAATACCAGAAGGAATGGTGGCGAGAGAAATAAATAATGCCAAATATCTTGTTTTTACACATGTTGGGAATGCTGAAAAAATGAAAGAAACTTATGATTTTGTTTATAATAAATATTGCCCTGAATGTGATGAAGAAATAAGATACGATACATATCACTTTGAACTATACGATGAAAGATTTAAAAACTTCGCTCCTGATAGTGAGTTCGATATCTTAATTCCAATAAAATAAATTCAATTTGTTTTATCATAAAAGTTGGACACCAGTAGGGGCTTGAAATTTAAGCCCTGTTTTTTTATTAGATAGAAAAAATAAAAAAATTTACCTTTTTCTTAATCAATTTATATAAATAGATGATAGAATCTTTAACCATAAAGGAAAACAGGAGAAATTATGTCGAAAAAAAGTGTAATGTACGGAAATTTAATAAGAAAATATAAAGAAGATCCGGTAAAATTCAGAAAATGGCTAAAAATTGGAATGGGTTATGAAAATAAAGTTAGAAAGAGAAGAGTAAATAATGGAAGTTTTATAGATATTATTAATTACCTCACCGAGGATCAGATTTATTCTGCCATAAAGGGAAAGAATTCAGCCTGGGTTAATTTGCTTGCTCCCTCTGAGATACTGTCATCACTTGGTTATTACCCGGTTTCAGCTGAAGGAATTGGAGCGATGATGTGTTCGATGCATCTTGAGGATTATTCTCTTTCTCTATCATCTCAGGCAGGAGTTCCCGATTCACTCTGTTCTTTTCATAGAAGTTCAATAGGTGTATCAAGATGGAAAATCTTCCCAAAACCCCAGATCGTTTTAACAACAAGCATATTATGTGATGGAAACATAACAGCATTCAAAAAAATATCAAAGGAATACAATGCTCCATTCTTCTTAATAGATGTTCCAAGAGGAAGAAAGAGAGAATATGTTCCATATGTAGTTAAGCAGCTAGAAGCATTAATTAAAACCCTTGAAGAAATAACTGGAAAGAAGTTTCCATACGACAGATTAAAAGAAGAACTTGTCAGGGAGAAAAAAACAATAGATAATTTAAAAAAGAGTATGAACCTCCTTTCGACAAAAACCATGAACATTAAATTATATGAGCATTTGAATATGCTTTACATATTTCATACAATGCCTGGAAACGCACTTTTGTATGAAGGATCAAAAAGATTATTGAAGGAACTCCGTGAAAAAGAAGAATTTCAATCTAAAAGATTATTATGGATGCATTTACCACCCTATTATGACAATGAACTCTTTGAAGTTTTTTCACCTGAATCGAGATTTCAGGTTATTACGGATGAACTTTCATCAGACTGGATTTATGATTTGAATCCTGAAAAACCTCTTCAGACCCTTGCTGAAAAGATGGTTTTCAATCCAGAAGCAGGAACGGTAAAGGAAAGAGCAGATTTTTGCTACGATCTTTCAAAGAATTTGAATATACAGGGAATAATTCATTTCTCGCATTGGGGTTGCAGACAATCAAGTGGAGCGAGTGGTTATCTTTCAAATTATTTTTCTGAAAAAAAGATTCCATTTCTGGAATTGAATGGAGACTGTGTTGATCACAATTCCGAAAGTGCTGGGCAATTGAAAACAAGAATAGGAGCATTCCTTGAAATAATGGAGAGTGAAAAATGATTTACTATGCCTGCAGTTATGTTCCTATGGAAATTTTATTTTCTTTAGCAGAAAAATTCAAAAGACTTAAGGGCAGCGACTACTCGCACTCCACCCTTATTCATTGTAATATGTGCGGATATTCAAAAGCGATTTTTGCCGAAGTAATGTCACTGGGAGAAGAAGATATATTCATCGGTGTGGATTCATGCGATGCCATGAGAAGAATAACAGATATTCTTAATGAGAAAGCCAAGGCTAAAATATTTACATTAAAATTACCCTGGAAAAGGGATGAACTATCTGAATTATTTTTATCTTCAGAGCTTGAAAGACTGGTTTTATTTTTAAGTGAAACACTTAAAAAAGAAATAAATGAAGATAAGTTAAAAGAGGGAATAAATGAATACAATTCCCTTGTTGAATATGTAAAGGAAATCAGTACGAAAACATCGGGAGTTAATCAGGGGAAATTATTATCAGAGGCATTCAATGGCGAAAAGCAAATTATTGAAGATTTTGGTGATGCACCTGTAAAAAATAGGATTAGTGTTTCGGGAGGAGTCATTGACCCTGAAGAAATTGCGAAGATAATTAACCAATCTGGAGGAACTATGGTCAATTTAAATACATGTACAGGAACAAGAGCTTTTAATAGATGTATAGAACTTGAAGGGAAAACCACTTTAGAATCTATAGCTAAAAGGATTATGGATAGAGAACCCTGTGGCAGATTCTTTGAGGAAGAAAAATATGACTATGAATCAGATGGTTTGATAAAAATTCAACCCAAGTTCTGTGATTTTTATGATGGATCATATAACGAAAAGGGAAGTCCTCAGATAAATCTTCAGTTGGATTATCCAATTGATTCAAGAGGACAGTTGAAAACTAGAATAGGAGCATTTTTAGAAAATATTTCCTCAAAAAAAACAAAGGATAAGAAGAATAAAGTCAATAAAACTCCAGTAGATAAAAAAGCTGTTTATTTCGGTATAGATTGCGGTTCTACAACAACAAATATTGTTGTTCTGAATGAAGATGAAGAAATTATCTTCTGGAAGAATTCAAGAACCGGTTCAAATGCAGAACATACTATTAGCAGCCTTCAAGATGAAGCCTATCAATCGCTGAATATTGATAAAGAGAGCATAAGATATTGCGTTTCAACGGGATATGGAAGAGAACTGGTTAAAATTGCGGATGAAAGCATAACTGAAATAACCTGTCATGCAAAGGGAGTTGTAAACGATATAAAAGAAGCAAAGAGCATTATAGATATTGGAGGCCAGGACAGTAAAATCATTACCCTTAATGAAAACAGTAAGGTTGACAGGTTCGTCATGAACGATAAGTGTGCAGCTGGAACAGGAAGATTTCTCGAAGTAATGGCCGGAGTAATGCAGAAAGAT